>RFGE01000267.1 GCA_003696105.1 Deltaproteobacteria bacterium
CTCGTGCGAGCGGCCGACATGTCGGCGTGTGTGTACGAGACGCAGGCGGCCGATTGCGACGATGGTCTGGACAATGACTACGATGGGTTCACGGACTGTCAGGACTTCTCGTGTCAGGACGCGAATCCGCAATTGTGCACCGTCGCGGCCACGGTCGTCGCCGTACAGGACGGTACGGTCTCCGAGAACACGCGGGTTCAGTTGTCCGGCGTGGTCGTGACCGCGGTATCGGCAGATGGCGTGGACCTGTGGGTGCAGGACGCCGGATCGACGTCCGACTATAACGGGCTGCACGTGTTCCGCGGCGCCGGCGCGCCGGCGATCGCCGTGGCGGTCGGCGACGTCGTCGATGTCGCCGGCGTCGTGACGGAGTTCTTCGATGAGACGGAGCTGGCGGTGGACCCGACGGTCGCCGACGTGAGCGTTACCGGCACCGGGACCGTCTCGGTCAGATCGGACGTCCCCGTCGCGACATTGGCCGATGCGGTCGCTGGCGAGCCGTATGAGGGGATGTTGGTCGAGATTGCCGACGTGCGCGTCGTGACGATGAACGACGGGTTCGGCAATTTCACCGTCGGCATCGCGGGCGAAGACCTGAATGTGGACGACAAGCTGCACGGCAGCTTCACGCTGCCCGCGGAGGGCACGTGCTTTTCGACGATCCGCGGGGTGATGGGGTTTGCATTCGGCGAGCGCAAGCTGTACCCGCGCGACGCCGCCGACCTCGTGACGGGAACCACCTGCCCGTAGCCGGCAGCGGCGCGCGCGGGCGGCGTGGGGCTGCGGGGGCAGGCGATGGTCGCCGGCGGCTTGTGCCGCCGCAGTAGCCTCCCGCTTCGGGCCGTTCGCGTGTACAGTCCGGCCGTGTTGGTACCGGCGGCAGCGGGACAACCAGCCGCCCCGGCGGTGGAACTGCCCGGTGGCTACGGCCAGCTGTTGGTCACGACCCTGATCGTGCTCGCGGTCGTGTGCGCGGCCGCGTGGCTGCTGCTGCGGTTTGCGTTGCGTCGGTTCGGGCCGAGCGCACGAGCCGCGGCGGGGCCCATTCGAATCCTTGCGCGCGCGCCGCTCGATGCGCGGCAGACGTTGTTCATCGTCGAGGCAGGGGGGAAGACGTTGCTCGTCGGCGCGGGCGACCGGCCGGCGTTGATCGCGGAGTTGGACCCGGATGCGGTCGCTGCCGCGCTCGCGGCGGCCCCGACCGCGCGACCGTTCGCGGAGGTGCTCCGCGGACTGGCCGCCGGCAAGTCCCGCAAGGAGACATCGTCATGACCGACCAGCCGATCGTCATGATCGTGCTTCTGGCGGCGCTGTCGCTGCTGCCGTTCTTGCTCGTGATGCTCACGAGCTTCGTCAAGATTGCCGTCGTGCTGGCGATCGTGCGCAATGCGCTCGGAGCGGGCAACATCCCGCCATCGATGGTGGTGACCGGGCTCGCGCTCGTGCTCACCATGTTCGTCATGGCGCCCGTGGCCGGCCAGGTGTACGACCGCGTCGAACCCGCGCTGGCGGCTGCTCAGGGCAAGTCGCTCACGTCCACTGAGACGGTGACGTCGCTGGTGCGTGCGGGCGAGCGGGCGGGAGAGCCGATTCGTGAGTTTCTGACGAAACATGCCCACGCCCGCGACCGGGCGATGTTTACCGACCTCGCTCGCCGCATGCGCGAGCCGGCGGCGCGGGCCGACGTTTCCGACAGCGATTTCATGGTGCTGGCGCCGGCGTTCGTCACGAGCGAACTGAAAGAAGCGTTCGCGATCGGATTTTTGCTGTTCATTCCGTTCTTGGTGATCGACATGGTCGTGTCGAACGTGCTGCTGTCGCTCGGCATGCACATGATGTCACCGAGCACGGTGTCGCTGCCGTTCAAGCTGCTGCTGTTCGTGCTCATTGACGGCTGGCAGCTGCTCACCCAGGGGCTCGTGTTGGGGTACACATGACCACGGCGGATTTGCTCGTGCGCGTCGGTCGCGAGGCGCTGTACCTCGTCGTGCTGCTGTCCGCCCCGATCGTGATCGCGTCGCTGGTCGTCGGGCTCGCCGTGAGCATCTTCCAGGCGACCACCCAGATCCAGGACCAAACGTTGACGTTCGCGCCGAAGCTGGTTGCGGTCCTGGTGGCGCTGGCCGTGTTCGCACCGTGGATTGGCTCGCAGCTCGGCGCGTTCAGCGCGGCGCTGATGGAGCTGATACCGCGGCTGACCGGGTAGGCCGTGGCATCGCTGCTCGCGGACCTCGGATGGAACGCGGCCGGCCTGTCGCGGCTTCTGTTGGCGATGGCGCTGATCGCCGCCCGCGTCGTGCCGATCTTCACGTTCGCTCCGACCTTCGGCGGCCGCCTGCTGCCCGGCGTCGTCCGCGTCGCGGTGTCCCTGGCGTTCGCTGCGCTGCTGGTGCCGGCGGTCGGCCAGCCGGCCGTGGCCACCTGGGGGCAGCTTCCAGGCGCGGTCGCGATCGCGGTATTGTTCGCCAAGGAGATCGCAGTCGGCGTCGCGTTGGCGTTCGTAGTGTCGCTGCCATTCGTCGCGGTCGACGTCGCCGGCCGGCTGGCCGACGTGGCGCGCGGCGCGTCGCAGGCTCAGGTGCTCGTGCCGCAGACCGGCGAGCGCACCACGCCGCTCGGGGATTTCGGCCTGCAGCTGGCGATCGCGCTGTTCTTCCTGCTCGGCGGTCATCTGCTGGTCCTCGACGCCCTCGCGGCGAGCTATGAGGCCGTTCCGATCGCCGGGCTGCCCGCGGCGTCGGGGTGGTGGGGGATCGCGCGGGTCTCGATCGATGCCAGCGCGCACATGTTTGCCGTCGCCATCGGCCTGGCGGCGCCCGTGCTGGCCGCAACCTTCTTGGCCGACCTGGCCCTCGGCCTGGTCAACCGGGTGGCACCGCAGGTGCAAGTGTACTTCGTGGGAATGCCGGCAAAGGCCGTGCTCGGCGTGTTCGCGTTCATGCTGGCGCTGGCGGCCGTGGCCGTGACGATTGCCCACGACACGCTCGGCGGGGCTCGCGCCGTGGTCGAGGCGATGCGGGGGCTGGGCCGCTGACGCTCCCGGCCGGGACAGGCGGCGAGCGTGGCCCGACGAGTACGCCGCGTCGGGGCTTCGGAGCCTCGGCGGCGGGTCGGTCGCGGTGACGAACCGCCGACGGCGGCTGGCGGCGGACGGCGGCGACACAGTAAAGTAGCAACTCGCGCGCGCCGGCGCCGATACAGTCGTCGATTCCATGGCTCAAGACCGCCCAGGTGGGGAGCCCACCGAAAAACCGACCCCGCAGCGGCTGCGCAAGGCGCGCGAGGAGGGGCAGGTCGCGCGCAGCCAGGAACTGACGGCAGCGCTCGGGTTCCTCGCGGCCGCGGGCGTATTGCTGTGGGGCGGTCGCGCGCTGTGGGACCAACTGGTGGCCACGACGCGCGAGGGCGTGGCGGCCGCGGTGGCCGGTGCGCCCGCGGCGCGGGCGTGGCCTGCGGCGCGCGCCGCGATCGACGCTGTCGTGCGCCTGTCGGTGCCGGTAGTCGGCGCGGCGGCGGCCCTGGCCGCCGTCGGCGGCTATCTGCAGGTCGGGGCACTGTTCACGCTCAAGCCGCTCGCACCCGATCTCAATCGCGTCAACCCGCTCGAGGGGGCGAAACGGTTGTTTTCGACGCGCACGTGGGTCGAGCTGATCAAGTCGATCGTCAAGATCGTCGTCGTCGCGGTGCTCGCCTGGGATCTGCTGTCGGCACATCTGGGCGGGCTGGCTCGGCTGCCCGGAGCGCCGCCCGGTCGCGTGCTGGCCTGGACGGCGTCGATCGCAGGCGGACTGCTATTTCGCGTGGCGATCTTCTACGCGATCGTCGGCGTGGCCGACCTTTTGTGGCAGAGGTATTTGACGATGCAACAGCTCATGATGACCAAGGAGGAGGTCAAGCGCGAGTACAAGGAGCAGGAGGGCGATCCGCAGCACAAGGCGGAGCGCAGGCGCCTACACCGTGAGATCCTGCAGCACGCGATGGTCGAAGCGGTCCGAACGGCCGACGCGGTGATCGTCAACCCGGACCACATCGCGGTGGCCATTCGCTACGACGCGGACACGATGCGCGCGCCGAAGGTCGTCGCGACCGGACACCGGCTCGTCGCCCAGCAGATCAAAGAGGTCGCTCGCCAGTTCGGCGTGCCGATCTACCGCGACGTGCCGCTGGCGCGCGCACTGGCGCAAGTCGAACTGGACGACGAGATCCCGGAGGAGCTGTACGAGGCGGTGGCGGCCGTGTTGCGGTTCGTCTATGACCAGCGCGGAGCCGGCGAGGGCGGCAATGCGGCCCGTTGATTCGGCAGGCGGTCGCTGGCTCGCCGGCGTCGGTGCAGCGGCCACGTTTGCGGACGACGCGATCGACGCCGCACAGCTGCCCGAACTCGCCCAGGCGGCCGTCGACGACGTCGAGATGGGGCCGCCGCCGACGCCGGGCGACGAGGCGGTCGCCGCGGCCGGGCGTGCGGGGCTGGCGCGGGCCCGCGCGGTCGCGCTGTTTCGCGCGCTCGCCGAGGCGCGAGACGAGATCCCCCCCTTCGAGGGTGGCTTCGGCGAGTGCACCGCCGCGCTAGAGCGCGCGCGGGACGCCGCCGCTGGCGATCTGGCGGCCGTACTCGACCGCTACATCGCGCTGCGCCGGCGCGTCGGGGCGCACATCGGCAGCATCTGCGCCGGATAGGAGGCAGCGATGGACGATGCGGCGCTGTCGGCGGCGGCCGACCTGGGATATCTGCTGATGCGCACCGGGCAGCTCGAGGACGCGCGCCGCCTGTGGGAGGGGCTCGCCGGCATGGTGGGGCACCTCGAGGCACCGTGGCGCGCGCTCGCAGTCATCGCCCTGCGCGAACGGCGATACGACGACTGTGTCGCGGCGGCCAACATCGCCGCGCAGCGCCGACCGGATTCGCCCGCACCGCTCGTGTTGCGCGCGGAAGCACTGCGACACCAGGGCCGCTACCAGGAGGCCGAACGGGACCTGCACGCGGCGCTCGCGTTGCCCGCGCGCGGCGCCGACGCGCGGCGGGTACAGGCGCGCGCGCGGGCGCTGCTCGGCGTGCGGCGGTCTCGATAGGCGCGCGCGGGCGCTGCTCGGCGTGCGGCGGTCGCGGTCCGCGCGCGCGGTCGCTGCTCGGCGTGCGGCGGTCTCGGTCCGCCCGCCGCTGCGGGCGCGCTACGGCATGCAAACGGCATGGTAGGTTCGCCGGCATGGCGGATCGTGCGGTGCGCAAGGCTGTGATTCCGGCCGCGGGCCTCGGCACGCGGTTTTTGCCGGCGACGAAGGCCATCCCCAAGGAGATGTTGCCGATCGTGGACGTCCCGACGATCCAGCTCATCGTCGAGGAGGCCGTCGCCGCGGGGATCGAGGACATCGTGTTGGTCAACGGCCGGGGCAAGGGAGCGATCGAGGACCACTTCGACCACGCATTCGAACTCGAATGCGTGCTGCGCGAGCGCGGCAAGACGGAGCTGCTCCACCAAGTGGAGCGGATCGCCAACTTGGCGCGGATCCACAGCGTGCGACAGAAGCGGCCGCTCGGCCTCGGCCACGCGGTGGCCTGCGCGCGCAACGCGGTCGGCGACGAGCCGTTCGCGGTGTTGTTGGGCGACGACCTGATTCGCAACGAGGACCGACCGGCGATCGGTCAGCTGGTCGACGCGTTTTCCGCCACGGGAGGCGGCATTCTCGGGTTGCAGGAGGTGCCGGCGTCGCAGACGCACTTGTACGGCATCGTGGCTGGCGAGGCCGCCGGGGATGGCCTCCTTCGCGTGACGGAGTTCGTCGAGAAACCCGCGCCCGGCACGGCGCCTTCGCGGCTGGCCGTCGTCGGGCGGTACGTGTTCCCGCCCGACGTGTGGGAGCCGCTGTCGCGCGCGCAACCGTCAGTCGGAGGGGAGATTCAACTCGTCGACGGACTGCGCGAGTTGATGGCGGCCGGGCGCTTGTACGGCGTCGTGCTCGCCGGCGACCGGTACGACGCCGGCGATCGCATCGGCTATTTGCGCGCGAACCTCGCTTATGCGCTCGCGCGGCCGAGTTTGCGCGACGCCGTGATCGCCATGTGCCGCGCCATTGCGAACTCGGCGGAGTGAGCGTGGCGGAGACCGGGAGCAGCCGTGCGGCGACGTCCTCGATGTCGATCGTGCACGGGCCGGTGCGCGCCACGATGGCAGCCGACGTGCTCCGCGGCATGCTGTCGGTCCCCAAGGCGCTGCCGCCCAAGTACTTCTACGACGCGCGCGGCTCGCGGTTGTTCGATGCAATCTGCGACACGCCGGAGTATTACCCGACCCGTACGGAGCGCGCGCTGCTCGCGCGGGTGGCGGCCGACGTCGTCGCGCGCGTGCGACCTGCCGAACTCGCGGAACTCGGCAGCGGCGCCGCCCGCAAGACGCGCGTGTTCCTGTCGGCGATGGGCGCGGGACGGTTCGTGCCGATCGACATCAGCGAGCCGATGCTCGTGGCCAGCGCGCGGGATCTGGTTCGCGACTATCCGTGGCTGAGCGTGTACGGGGTCGTGGCCGACCTGGACGCGGATCTGCGGTCGCTGCTGCCGGCTCCGGCGGGACCGCGGTTGTGGTTGTTCCTCGGCGGGACGATCGGAAACTTCGACGACCCGGCCGCGATTGCGCTGCTGTCTCGCGTGCGCGCGGCGATGGGACCGGGCGACGCCCTCGCGGTCGGAATGGACCTCGTGAAGGCGCCGTGGCGGTTGATTGCGGCATACAACGATGCGGTGGGCATCACCGCCGAGTTCAACCGCAACGTGCTGCGCGTGATCAACCGGGAACTCGGCGCCGACTTCGATGTGGAGTCGTTCGACCACGTCGCGTTGTGGCGGCCGGAACTCGAGCAGATCGAGATGCACCTCGAGGCCCGGCGACCGATGGTCGCGACCATCGGCCGACTCGGCGTTCGCGTGCGGTTTGCGTCGGGGGAGCGCATCCATACCGAGAACAGCCGCAAGTACACGCGCGCGAGCGCGCGGCGGATTGCCGGCGCGGCCGGACTTCGCGAACTCGACTGGCTCGTGTCCGACGACGGGGCGTTCGCGCTCGCGCTGCTCGCGCCGGAATCGCCGTGACCGCGGGCGCCGGGCGGCCGCGGCGGGGTGGGTGCGCGCAGGCGGCGGCGCGCGGCGACGGGACCGGGCCGATGCGCTCGCGCGGCGGCCGTCGCGGGCGGAGGCCACACGCCGCGTGTCGGAGCGGGCTGGTACAACGGCGAGGCAGTCGATGAGCGTCGGAACCAGGGAAGTCACGAGCCGGATCGCCGCCGGGGTGCGCAGCGCGCGCCGCGCGCGTCGCGGCGCTCCCCGGCGCACGGACGTGCCGGGGTGGCGGCCGTGGGACGAGCCGGCCCCGCCGTGCTGCGGTCGCCGCCCGGCGGCCTAGGGGCGCCAGCGATGGACGTCGCCGAAGTCGCGGTCGAGCTGCCGGTGGCCGGCACGTACCACTACGAGGTGCCCGCGCGCTGGTCGATGCGGCCGTTGGTCGGGGCGCGCGTCCTCGTGCCGTTCGGTGGCCGCGGCGTCACCGGCATCGTCGTGGCGTACCCGGCGGCCGCCGCCGTGCCGGCCGGGCAGATGCGACCGATCGAAGACGTGCTCGACGATGTCCCGCCGGTGAGCGCGGAACTGCTCGACCTGTGCCTGTGGGTGGCGCGCTACTACGAGGCGCCGCCGGGCGAGGTGCTCCGCGCGGCGCTACCGGCCGGCACGCGGGTAACCGCTGCACGGTTCGTCGCGCTCACCGATGCGGGGCGCGAGGCGCTGGCCGGTGCGGCGGGGGGGGCCTTGCCGCGCCGCCTGCGCGACGTGTTGGGCCGGGTCGCCGGAGCGGGCGGGGCGATCGCGGCACGGCAGTTGGGTGCGCGAGGCATCCGCCGCGAGGACGTCGATGCGCTCGTGGCGAGCGGGCTGCTGCAACGTACGACGGCGCGGTCGCGCGCGCGCGTCCGGCCGCGCACCGAGCGCGTCGCCGTCGCGGTCGGCCCCGTCGACGCCGCGGTCCGCGCCGCGCTGGCGCGGGCGCCGAAGCGGCTCGCCGTGCTCGAGGCGATCGTGGCGGCCGGCGGGGCGGCGGCCGTGGCGGATCTGAAACATGCCGAACCGCGCGCGGCCGACCACGTGCGCGCGCTGTCGCGCGCGGGGTTGGTCGAGGTCGTCCACCGGCCGGTGCGCCGCGACGGCTGGGCGGTCGCCGCCGACGACGTCGCCACGTCGGCGCCCGTCGAGCCACCGCAACTCACGGAGCCGCAGCGCGCGGCGCTCGATCAGATCGCGCGCGCGGTCGACGACGGGGTGTTTCGGTCGTTCGTGCTGCACGGCGTGACCGGCAGCGGCAAGACGGAGGTGTATCTGCACGCAATCGCGCGCGCGCTGGCGGCGGGCAAGTCGGCCATCGTGCTCGTGCCGGAGATTTCGCTGACGCCGCAGCTCGCCGCGCGGTTTCGCGCCCGTTTCGGCGATCGGGTGGCCGTGTTGCACAGCGGGCTCAGCGACGGCGAGCGGTTCGACGAATGGCACCGCTTGCGACGCGGGCAGGCGGCGATCGCGCTGGGCGCGCGCTCGGCGGTGTTTGCGCCGGTGGACCGCCTCGGCGTCGTCGTGGTCGACGAAGAACACGACTCGAGCTTCAAGCAGGAGGAGGGCGTGCGCTACCACGCGCGCGACGTGGCGCTCGTCCGCGCCCAACGCGCGGGCGCGGTGTGCATCCTCGGGTCGGCGACACCGTCGCTCGAAAGCTATCGGGCGGCCGCGACCGGTCGCCACGCGTTGCTCGAACTGCCGTCGCGCGCCACCGCGCGTCCGTTGCCAGAGGTCGACATCGTCGATCTGCGCACGTACCAGCCAGAGGGCGACGCGATGCTCACGGCGCCGCTGGCGGCCGCGATCGACGATGCGCTGGCCGCGGGCGACCAGGTCATCCTGTTCCTCAATCGGCGCGGGTTCTCGACATTCGTCGTGTGTGGTCGCTGCGGCCATGCGTTCCGCTGCCCACACTGCTCCGTGGCGCTCACTCACCACCATCGATCGCGAAAGTTGCTGTGCCATTACTGCGGCCACAGCGAACCAGTCCCCGACCGCTGCACGCCGTGCGGTGGCGCCAAGACGATCTTGCGCCGCGGCATCGGCACCGAGAAGGTCGCCGCGGCAGTCGGTGCGCGCTATCCCGGCGCGCGCGTCGCGCGGCTCGACCGCGACTCGGCCGCGGGAGCCGGACTTCACGACGTGCTCCGTCGCGTCGCGCGCCGCGAGGTGGACATCCTCGTCGGCACGCAGATGGTCACCAAGGGACACGACTTTCCGGGGGTGACGCTCGTCGGCGTGTTGTGCGCCGACACCGGTCTGTCGCTCCCCGACTTCCGCGCGAGCGAGCGCACGTTCCAGCTGCTGACCCAGGTCGCCGGGCGTGCGGGCCGGGGCGACCGGCCGGGCCGCGTGGTGATCCAGACGTATCGCCCCGAGGCGGTCGCGGTCGCCGCCGCGGGCCGGCACGACTACGCGTGGTTCTATCGGGCGGAGTCAGCGAGTCGGGCCGAACTCGGCTACCCGCCGTTCGGCCACGTGATCGCCGTCCGCTTCGATGGACCCGACCCCGGTGCCGTCCGCGCTGTCGCGCGGCAGTTCGAGGATCGGATCCGCGCGTTGCGCGCGCCCGGCGTGACGGCGCTCGGACCGGTCGAGGCTCCGCTCGCGCGCCTCAAGGGGCGATCGCGTTGGCACGTGTGGCTGCGCGGATCGGACCGCAAGGCGGTGCGCGCCGCGGCGCGCGCGCTGGTCGCGCCCGGCGTCGATCGTCCCGCGTCGGTGCGCGTCGTGGTGGACGTGGACCCCGTGTCGGCCCTGTAGTACGATGGCGCCGCCGTGCGCGTAATCCTCTGTAATTCTCGTCGCTTTGCGGCCTGGGTGTCGCGTCGGGCCGCAGTGGGCGCCGGCTGAGCGGCTGACGGTGACGCGCGCGACGACCGAACGTGGCGGCGACTCGGAGCGGGTCGTCGTCGTCGCTCGCCCGGACGACGCGGCCGAACTGCGCGCGCTGGTCGAGCAGGAGGGGTTCACGGTGGCATGGTGCGGCGGGGGCGACGACGACACGCTGCACCGCATCGTGGAACAACCGCCGTCTGCGGTCGTTCTGTCGGCCGCGCTCGACGCGGGCGATGCGCGCTCACTCGCGGCGGCGGTGAGGCGCGCGGCGCCGGCGACCGGGCTCGTGCTCGTCGGCGAAGACGACGGCCCCGTCCGCAACGCGCTCGACGCGCTCGACTTCGCCGTCGATCGGTTCGTCGGCCGGCCGCTGTCGGCCAAGGCGCTCGGCTTCGCCATCCGCTCGGCGGCCCGCGCGGCGGGACCGGGGGCGGCGGACGCCGCGCCGCGCTCGCCGGCGACGTCCGACTCGGAGTTGGGGGCGCTGCCGGCGCGCGAACCCACGATGATCTTGCCCGACGCAGGCGGCGACGTCCCCGCGGCTCCGGTCGTGGAGCCGGTGCCCGAATACGTACCGCCGGCGTCGAGCGACCTCGCGCGCGAGCTGCGCGAGAAGATGTCGGAGATGGCGCAGCGGCTGTTTCCCGGCCGCGCCGCGCCCGCGGCCGTCGGCCCGGAGGTCGACCCGCACGGCGAGATCGACCTCGGAGCCATCGGAACGCTCTCGGATGCGGCGGACGCCGATCCCTTTGCCGACATCGCCGAGGCGGACACGTTTAGCGACGACGCGCGCACGCCGCCGCCGCACTGGGCCGACGAGCCGAGCGGGGAGGGCAGCAACCCGGCGTTGTTCGGCGAGATTCCGGTGGACAATCGCGACGCCGGCGGCACGGGAGCCAGCGACGCGGCGGCGCGTCGCTCGCCGGCGCCGGTTCACGGGGTGCTCGCCGCCGACGGCGACGACGTCGCGTCGGTGTTTGCGCGGCTGTATCGCGATGCGGCGACCGGCGTGCTCACGTTCCGCCGCGGTGACGCCGCCAAGGTCGTCTGGTTCGATCGCGGCAAGCCGGTGTTCGCCACGTCGAACCTCCCTCACGACCGCATGGGCGATCTGCTGTACCGCGAGGGCAAGATTACGCGCGCGCAATACGCGCGGAGTCGTGAGCTGGCCGCCGAGTCTGGCCGCCGGATGGGCGAGATTTTGGTCGACATGGGGTTTCTCAAGCGCCGCGAGCTGTTGCCGGCCGTGCGCCGCCATCTCGAGGACATCGTGTACTCGCTCTTTGCATGGGACGCCGGCGACTACGCATTCGAACCCGGCGACGCGGCGCTCGACGAAAAAATACGCCTGTCGCGTCATCCCGCGGCGCTCATCGTCGAGGGCGTGCGCCGCAAATACGGACTGGACCAGCTCGAGGCGAGGCTCGGGGCGGCGACCTCGGTCGTGGTTGCGCGGGCCGATGCGGACGCGGCCGCCACGCTCAAGGAGATCGAGTTGACTCCGGCCGAGCGCCGCGCCGTCGCGCTGCTCGACGGTACGCGAACGCTCGAGCAAGTCATCGCGCAGTCCGGGCTCGACGCGCTCGGCGTCTACGCCATCGCCTTCGGGCTGGTCGTGCTCGGCCTCGCCGAACTGGCCGACACCGGCGATGCGGGCGGCAGCTACTCGGACGTGCGCGACGCACCGGCGCTCGTCGGCGCGACGGACCTCGCGATCGACCGCGAGCGCGTCCTCGCGAAGTTCGCGCAGGTCGAGGACGGCGACTATTTTGCGGTGCTCGGCGTCCGCAGAGACGCCACGGCCTTCGAGATCCGCCGCGCCTATGAGGCCGCCAAGCGCGACTACGCGCCGGAAACGTTCCCGCAGCAGCTCCGGGCCGAGTTGGCCGAGGAACTCGCCGCCATCGGTGCGCTGCTCGACGAGGCATACGCCGTGTTACGCGACGATGCGTTGCGCGCGTCGTATCGCGCCCATCTGATCGACTGAGCCCCGCATGTCCGTTCTCTACTTCGCCGTACTGTCATTGGTCGCCTGCGCACCGCCGCGGCAGACTGCGCGCGCCGGCACGGACGGGCGCCGGCCGCGCGCGCCGGCGACGGCCGCCGGACCGGAGGCGTGAACCGTGCGCGTCGTGTTCATGGGGTCGCCCGAGTTTGCCGTGCCGGCGCTCGAGCGGCTGCTCGCCCAGCACGACGTCGTGCTGGTCGTGACGCAGCCCGACAAGCCGGCCGGACGCGGCAAGAAGCTTACTCCGCCGCCGGTCAAGCGCGTGGCACAACAAGCGGGGGTGGATGTCTACCAGCCGACATCCGCGCGCGCGCCGGAGTTCGTCGACCGCTTGCGCGCCGCCGCGCCCGACGTGTGTGTCGTCGTGGCCTACGGCAAGATCCTGCCGCGCCCGGTGCTCGACGTCGCGCCGCTCGGCTGTGTGAACATCCACGCATCGCTGTTGCCGAAGTACCGCGGCGCGGCCCCCATTCAATGGGCCATCCTTCGCGGGGAAACGGTCACGGGGGTCACCATCATGCAGCTCGACGAGGGGATGGACACCGGGCCCATCCTGCTCACCCGGGAGGTGCCGATCGCTCCCGACGACACGGCCGGGTCGCTGCACGACAAGTTGGCGCCGATCGGTGCCGACTTGCTCGTCGAGGCGCTCGACGGGCTAGCTGCCGGCACGATCGAGCCGCGGCCGCAAGACGATGCATCTGCAACGTACGCGCCGATGCTCACGAAAGCTGACGGCCAGGTCGACTGGCGCCGCTCGGCCCGCGAGGTGCGGGATCGCGTGCGGGGTGTCGACCCGTGGCCGGGCGCGTTCACGTTGGTCGACGGCGCGCCATTGAAGCTGTACGGCGCGCGGCTTGCCTCCGGCGCCGGCGCGCCCGGCGAGGTGCTCGCCGCAGAGGGCGACGGCCTGCGCGTGGCATGCGGCGATGGCGCGGTGACCATCGCCGAGGTGCAAGCACCCGGGCGGCGGCGCATGCCCGCGGCGGCGTTCGCGACCGGGCGGAGACTGACCCCGGGGATGGTGCTTGGGACGTGAGCCGGCCGGCGGCGATCGACGCGCGGGAGGTCGCCCGCCGGGCGCTGCGCCGAGTGGATGCGGCCGGGGGCTTCGCGTCGGTCGCGCTGGACGACGCGTTCGCCGCGTCGCCGTTGACCGACCGCGATCGCGCGCTGGCGACCGAACTCGTGTACGGCGTGTTGCGCCACCGCGCGCGTATCGACCGCGCGCTCGACGCAGCGGTGACGCGCGGTCGCCTGCGGGTGAGCGCGCGCGTGCGGACCGCCCTCCGCGTCGGGGTGTATCAACTGCTGTGGCTCGATCGCGTGCCGGCGCACGCCGCGGTGGACGATGCAGTGGCTGCGGTGCGGCGGACCGGCGGCGCGCGGCTCGCCGGGCTGGCCAATGCAGTGCTGCGGCGCGTCGCGCGCGATGGCGAGCCGCCGCTGCCGGAAGACCCGCGCCAGCGCGTGGCAGTCGAGCACTCGTTGCCGGAGTGGATCGTCGATGCTCTGGCTGCCTCGGTCGGCGACGCCGAAGTGCCGGCGGCGGCCGCCGCGCTCGCCATGCCGGCGCCGCTCGTCGTGCGCGCGGTCGCGCCGGTCGACGTCGTGCTCGATCGGTTGCATTCCGAGTGCCCGACCGCGCGAGTGGTTCCCGTACCGGGCACGCGCGCGGCGATTGCGGTCGAGGGCCTCGGCGCGCCGTCGGCGTTGCCGTCGTTTCAGGCCGGGTTGTGGACGGTGCAGGACGTCGGCTCGCAGCGGGTGGTGGAACTCGTCGCCCCGGAACCGGGCCAGCGAATTCTCGATGCGTGCGCCGGCGTCGGCGGCAAAGCGGCGTACCTCGCCCAGCTCGCCGGCGGCGGCGCACACGTCGACGCCGTGGACGTGTCGGACGCGAAGCTCGCACGCTTGCGGGAGACCGTGGCGCGACTCGGCGCGCGCGGCGTGCACGCCGTCCGTGCCGATCTGACCGACCCGTCGGCGCCGATCGGCGACCGCTACGACCTCGTGCTCATCGATGCGCCGTGCAGCGGCCTCGGCGTGCTGCGTCGCCACCCGGAGGCCAAATGGCGAGTCACGCCGGGCGACGTGGCGGCATTGGCCGGCGTCCAGCGCCGGCTGCTGGACGCGCTCGCGCCGCGCGCGGACCGCGCGCTGGTCTACAGCGTGTGCACCTTCACCCGGCAGGAGGGGCCCGACCAGGTCGCCGCGTTCCTCGCGCGCCACCCGGGCTGGCGCGTCGAGGCGGAGGTGGCGACGTGGCCGCACCGCGACGGAGCGGATGCGTTCTACGCCGCGCGGTTGGCACGCCGGTAGCGCCCGGAGCCCCCGGGCTTGCCTTCCCTCGGCGCACGCGGGACGTCGCGGGATCGGTCCCCGCGGGCGCGGGATGGGTGACAGGGCTTCCCGCGGGCAAAGCGGGTTCGGCGCGCGCCCGTGTTGCGCCGCGGTCGCGTTGCCACTACGGTGCCGCTGTGCAGCGAAGGACGATCGTCGCTCCCTCGATCTTGTCGGCCGACTTCGGGCGTCTCGCCGACGAGGTGCGCGCCGTCGACGCCGGCGGCGCCGATTGGATTCACGTGGACGTGATGGACGGCCACTTCGTTCCGAACCTCACGATCGGTCCGCCGATCGTGCGCGCCGTGCGGGCCGCGACGGACCTGCCGCTCGACGTGCATCTGATGATCAGCAACGCTGACGCATTCCTCGACGCCTACGCGACGGCGGGGGCCGATGTGATCACCGTGCACGCCGAGGCATGCACCCACTTGCACCGTACCGTGCAGGCCATTCGGGCGCTCGGAAAGCGCGCGGGCGTGGCATTGAACCCGGCGACGCCGCTTTGCGCGGTCGAGCACGTGCTCGACGATGTCGACTTGGTGTTGGTGATGAGCGTCAACCCCGGGTTTGGCGGGCAGAAGTTCATCGAGTCGGCGCTGTCGAAGATTCGCAAACTGCGCGGCCTCATCGACGACGGCGGGCTCGATGTCCGCATCGAGGTCGACGGGGGCATCAAGGTCGACAACGTCGCAGCCGTGACGGCCGCCGGCGCCGACGTCGTGGTGTCGGGCAGCGGCGTGTTCGGCGCCGACGACTACGCCGACACCATCGCCCAGCTGCGCCGGCGCGGCGACGAGGCCATCGAGATCGCGTGACGGCGGGCCACGGCGGCTCGCGTCAGAAGTCGCCGAACAGGTCGGTGATCTTGACGTCGAGCGCCGTCGCCACCTTGAACAGCGACGACACGGAGGCCGAGGACTCCGCCCGCTCGATCTGAGACAGCAGCGACACCGACAGGTTGGTGCGCCGCGACATCTGCTTGAGCGTGAGCCCCCGGCTTTTGCGCAACTCGCGGATGCACCGGCCGATCGCCGCGTGTAGTTCGTCTTCGCGGCGCAGGATCAGGCCCTTTTGTTTGGCGATGCGGTGCAGCGCCTCGCGGAACTCGTTGATCGAAAACGGCTTGCGGATGTACGCGGAGACGTTGTGCTCGATCGACGACGTGGCCGTTTCGAGGCTCGGATAGCCGGTGAGGATGATCACGGCGATGTCGTCATCGACCTGGCGAATCTGCCCGAGCAGGTCGATGCCGTTGAGCTTCGGCATCATCAGGTCGAGGACGCAGACGTGGAAGTCCTCCTGCTTGAGAGCCGGCAGGACCTCCGTCGGGTCGCTCATGACCCGGACGCCGTACCCCTCCGAGGTGAGGAAGTCCTCGAGGTACTCACAGACATCGCGGTCGTCGTCGACGACGAGGATGTTGAGCTGAGGCACGGCGCTAGCTGTGAGAGGGTTGACTGCCGTCGTTTGTCGGGGCGAGAGGATTTGAACCTCCGGCCTCTTGGTCCCGAACCAAGCGCGCTACCAGGCTGCGCTACGCCCCGTTTCGTCCGTTCCGAATTACAGCAATATTGCAATATCCGCCCGAACGGCCCGGTGTCAACGCGGTTTTTCGCATTTCGTGGAAAAATTTGCGGCTGCTTCAACGCCAGCGGATCGCCGGAAGGGGAATACGCAGTCCGACCTCCGCAAATCGTCCGGAGCGGCCGACGGAGCCGACCCGCGCGTAGGGAACGGCGCCGGCAAACAGCCAGATCGACGCCTGCCAACCGACCTGCGGTGGCCGGAATTCATTGAATTCGACGACCGGGCCGCCCGAAACCCCCCAGGCGACGCCGAGCGGCCGGTACGTGCCGACCCAGACGTCGGCCCACGCGCGGCCGGTCGCGCTGCGCGTGAGCCGGTACGCGCCGATCGCGACCGCCAAGGCGGACAGCGGCTCGTGTTCGCGCACGCGGGCGACGAACAACTCGCCGCCGAACGCGCCATCCCACGCCCCGTCGGCGTGGGTCGCCGCTGCGACCGGCCCGACGGCGAGCACGAGCCCGTCGAGGTCGGCCGTCGACGCGCTGCGGGCCGGCGCGGCGGGCGGCGCCCCCGCGTCTCGCGCCGACCCGGCGGAGGCCGGTTCGACGCCGCCGGCACACCATAGTAGAATCGCGACTGTTCGCGCCGGGGTCCGGATGCCCCGACGGCCGGCCCGGGTCCCCGGCCACAAACTCGGTAACCAACTGATAATACTTGTCAACGTTGCTGTTCCAGCCGGTCCGCGGTTTGCTTTCCGTTTACTGCGGTGCCGTACGCCTTTCGCCAGCTCGCTGAGCCCACCGACGCGATGCACGATCACCGTCCCGCCGAGGCCGGCGCGCGCGATTCCGGGATGCTACCACCCGACGCTCGCGAGAGCTACGAGCGGCTACGCCGCGTCAACCTGTTTGACGGCATCCCGAACGACGAGCTGTCCGCCGCGATCGCGTCGGGCGCGATCCGGCGGCGGATCCTGCGTCGCGATGTGTTCGTCGCCGACCCGGTTGCGGCGCCGCGCGACGCCGAGCTGATCTACGTGATCGACGGTCAGCTCGCCGTCGGCGCGTTCGATCCCGGCGACTTTGCGGACCGGAAAGCCTATCAGGATCGCTACGACCGAATGTCCGAGGCCGAGCGCCGGGAGGAGTCTGCGCTCGCGCCGCCGCCGCTGGCCCGGGTCGCCCGGAAGAACCTCGCCGTGTTCTTCCCCGGCGACGTGTTCAACGCGGCCGCCGTGGCTGCGCAGCGCGACCTCACCGTGGCGTTCTTCACGACCGCGCCGTCGGAGATCGCGGTGATCTCCGGCCACGCGATCAGTGAACTCGTGCTGCGGTATCCGTTCTTCGAGCGGCGCCTGCGGCGGGCGGTCGAAGTGGGCCGCGAGCGGCTCGCCAACGTCACGGGGGTCAAGCAGGAGATCCTCGACTTCTTCGTCCGGCAGGGGCTGTCGGTATCGGGCGAGCGCGTGCGCGTTCGGCAACTCGATCTGTGCATTGACTGCAAACAGTGCGAGGACGCGTGCGAGGAGCGTTACGGCGCTCGGCGGCTCACTCTCGGGGGCTACCACCTCGGGATGCTCGACTTCATTTACACGTGCCGCACGTGCACCGATCAGCGCTGCGTCGATCCGTGCGAATACGACTCGATCCAGTACGACCCGGACGCGCGCGAGGTCGTGATCAACGAGGCGACCTGCACCGGCTGCACGCTGTGCGCCCAACTTTGTCCGTACGGCGCCATCGAGATGGTCGACGTCGAGGATCCGGAGCACCCGAACTATCGCGAGGCGTTCCGCATTCGGCTCGACGCGGACGGCAAGCTGAAGTTCGGCCCGGGTACCGGCCGGGTTGCGCGCCCGCGCCGCGTCGCGAACAAGTGCGACCATTGCGCCACGTACAGCGATCAGGCGTGCGTCACCGCGTGTCCGACCGGTTCTCTGATCGAAGTCAACGCGTACGACCTGTTTCGCGAACGCTCCGAACTCGCCCGCGTGCTCGCTCGCGCCGGCTACGACGCGGAGGTCAAGCCGTCGCGGCGAGATCGGCGCGAGCTGTTGCCGGTGGCGCCGTTCATCGAGGGGGCGCACGTCCACGACGGCGGGCTCGCCAAGATCAAGCGGTTTCGCGTCGGTGCGGCGATCGCCTGGGTGCTCGGCCTCACTGCTTTCTTCGTGTGTCTCGCCGAGATTCTGCTGCGGCTGTACGCGCCGACCAAGTCGTTTCAGTACTGGTTTCTCGTAAAGACCGGGGAGCCGGAGACGATCGCGCGGCTCCAGGTGGGATTTCGCGCCGGGGACACACTCGCCGTCTGGTGCGGCTATATCGGCACGTTCCTGTTGTTGATTTCGGTCCTGTATCCGGTCGTGCGCCGGATCAACTCGTTCCGGCTGGTCGCCAACGCCAAGCTGTGGTTCGACTTCCACATGATGGCCGGCACGGTGGGGCCGATGTTCATCGTCCTCCACTCCGCGCTCAAGCTCGACAACTGGGTGTCGGCGGCGTTCTGGAGCATGGTGATCGTCGTCATCTCGGGCATCGTCGGCCGCTACCTCTACACACAGGTCCCGGATCTGGTCAACGGGCGCGAACTCGAGGAACTCGATCACCGGCGCGCGTTCAACCGATATCGCCGCCAGTATCCCGACGCGGTGCAGTTGTGCGAACGCGAACTCGCCGCGCACGAACAGAAGGCGCAGCACATCGCCGCGCGAGCCGGTCTGGTCCGCACGCTGCTGTGGATCCTCTCGGAGGACATGAAACGACCGGCGCGGTGGCTGCGCCGGAGGGTCCGGTTCCGCGCCGCCGCTGCCCCGCGCGGGGTCGTGCGCGATCTGCGCGTGCGGACGGGGCGCATGTTGCTCATCGATCGACGGCGCGTGCTCGGCGAGCGCGCTCAACTCGTGCTGCACTCCTGGAAGAAGGTCCACGTGCCGTTTAGCTTCATCATGGCGGCGATCTCCGTCGTCCACATCTGGCTCGCCTTCCAATACTCCATGTAGAATCGACGTCTCGAGATGCGGTTGCATCGCCAGGCTTTGACCGTCGCCGCCGCGGCGGCCGCGCTGGTTGCCGTGACGTCACCTGCGCGCGCGCAAGACGACTTCTTCCGGTCGTCACCGGGCGCGCTGTCGGCGAGCCACGCCGAAATCGACGGGCAGGACAACTGCAACGAGTGTCACGACGGCGGCAAGGCGACCAACGACACCAAGTGTCTCGGCTGTCACGACCACCAGGACCTCAAGCGACGCATCGACACGCGCAAGGGCTTCCACGCGTCGAACAAAGTGCGCGGGAAGAAGTGCGAAAAGTGCCATCTGGAGCACCGCGGGCGCTCGTTTGACATCATGGGGTGGCCGTCGATCGACGGCGGCATCGACGCATTCGACCACGGGCTCACCGGCTGGCCGCTGCGCCAGAAACACGCCCGGCTCGACTGCGGCGAGTGCCACAAGAACAAGAACCGGCAGGGGCTGCGCACGTTCCTCGGCGAGGATCGGTTCTGTGGCGGCTGCCACAAGAAGGATACGCCGCACGAGTTCGAGCGCCGGGAGCTACTGGCGTGCGACCGGTGTCACAGCGAGAGTGCGTGGAAGCCGCAGCTGCCGACGATGCGCTTCGACCACAACGACCCGAAAGATGCGGCGATGCCGATCGAGGGGGCGCACGCGGACGTGTCGTGTGGCAAGTGTCATCCGAAGGCGCGCTTCAACCTGCCGAACAAGGTGCCCGACGACTGCGCGAACTGCCACGAGGACCCGCACGACGGTCACCTGTTCGGCACGCGCAAGTGCAGCTGGTGCCATTCCCCCAAGTACGGGTCACTGCAGAAGTATCGGTTCGATCACAAGCGGCGCACGCGGTTCGACACGACCGGCGCGCACGCGAAGATTGCCTGTTACGACTGCCACACCGCGCAGCTCGGCACGCGCAAACCGCGCCGGTCGTGCGAGGGCGCGTCATGCCACGCGGACGACAACGTCCACGGGTTGCGGTTTCAACAGTTCGGTAAGCCGCTGCCGAAGTGCATGGTCTGCCATCCGTCGACGAGTTGGGCGCCGAGCGAGTTCGAACACAACCGCCGAACGAAGTTTGCGCTCACGGGGAAACACGCCGATGTCCAGTGTCGTGCGTGCCACCGCGGCAAGCTCAAGCCCAAGTTCACATGGGAGCGATTCGACGCCAAGAAAGTTGGGTGTATGGGGTGTCACCAGCACGCGAACGTCCACGACCGCGAGTTCACGGACAAGGATTGCTTGCGGTGCCACAAGCAGCCTGGGGTGATCCAGATCACCGCGAAGGCGGTGGACGTCTACCATGGGCCGAAATCGCGGTTTCCGCTGCGCAAGGGGCACAAGGACGTCGCGTGCATCAAGTGCCACATCAACGAGAATTACGAGAACACGCCGATGGAGTGCGGCGTGCGCTGTCATGAGGACTCACTGCACAAGGGAACCCTCGGCGACAAGTGCAGCCGGTGTCACTACGAGGGAGAATGGCCGGCCGTTCGGTTCGACCACGACGAGGACACCGACTGGCCGCTGAACGGTTGGCACCGGAAGATCCCCAAGTGCGAGGACTGCCACCCTCGTCGGGAGGACTATCACAAGACGCCGACGAACTGCTCGGCCGTCGGCTGCCACGCGCAGGACGACGTGCACAAGGGGCGGCTGGGCGATCAGTGCGAGCGGTGCCACCTGGAGACTGGCCAGAACGTGTTCAACCACAACCGCGATTCCGACTACAAGCTCGACGGCGCCCACCTCGAGACGCGCTGCGCGGA
>RFGE01000268.1 GCA_003696105.1 Deltaproteobacteria bacterium
GCCTCGCGCGAGCGGCCGAGCGTGATGACGTGCGGGTGTTCCACGAGCAGCAGCGTGTCGACGCCCTCGCCCCGTTTGCGGCGATCGACGAGCGCGAGCTGGTGCGCGTAGGCGTCGCGGTACGGCCGAGTGCCGAGGTCCTCCACCGCCGCCGGCAAGCGCGCCGCGCCCGCCGCGGAGGTACCCGCCGGAGCCCCCGGCACGCCGCCGCCGCCCGTCACGAGCCGCGATTGACGATGTGGATCGCCTCGCCGAGCGCGGCCTTGGCGGCCTCCATGATCGACTCGCCGAGGGTCGGGTGCGGGTGGACCGTGAGCGCGACGTCGTGCAGCACCGCGCCCATCTCGATCGCGAGCGCGCCCTCGCTGATCAGATCCGACGCGCCGTTTCCGACGATGTGGACGCCGAGGATCTCGCCACTGTCGGCGTCAGCGACGACCTTCGCGAACCCGTCCGTGTCGTTGACCGACAGCGCGCGGCCGAGCGCCGCGAACGGGAACTTGCCGACGCGCACCGCGTGGCCCGCGTCGCGCGCCGCCTGCTCGGTGAGTCCGCAGGTGGCGATCTCCGGGTCGGTGAACACGACCGCCGGGATGCAGCGGACGTCCATCGCCGATTTGTGGCCGGCGATGACCTCGGCGGCCACCTCGCCCTCGCGCGACGCCTTGTGCGCCAGCAACATGCCGCCGGCGACGTCACCGATCGCGTAGATGCCGGGCACGTTGGTCCGCTGCTGGCGGTCGACCTGGACGTAGCCCTTGGCGTCGAGCCGCACGCCGAGGGCTTCGAGGCCGAGGCCGGCGCTGTTCGGCCGGCGGCCGACGGTCACGAGGATCTTGTCGGCGTCGATCGTCGCCTCGCCGCCGTCCTTGGTCTCGACCGTGACGACCGCGCGGTCCCCCTTGTCCTGCCAGCCCTTGGCCTTCGCGCCGAGCAAGACCTCGACGCCCATCTTGCGCAACTTGCGCGCGACGACCTGCACGCAGTCCGGCTCGATACCGGCGAGGATCGAGTCGAGCGCCTCGACCACCGTGACCTTGGCACCGAGCTTGGCGTAGACCATGCCCAGCTCGAGGCCGATGTAGCCGCCGCCGATGACGGTGAGCCGCCCCGGCACCTCGGCGAGCGCGAGCGCGCCGGTGGAGTCGAGCACGCGCTGCTGGTCGACGGCGAACCCCGGGATCTCGATCGGGCGCGAACCGGTCGCCACGATCACGTTCTTGGTCGTCACGGTGCGCGCCGTCCCGTCGGTCCGCGCGATCGTGACGTCGTAGCCGCCGGCGCCGCGCGCGATCGACGCCGTGCCGAGTTCGAGTTCGGCGCCGTTGGCCTTGAGCAGCTGTTTGACGCCGCCGGTGAGCTTGCTGACGATGCCGCCCTTCCACGCCTGCATCGCGGCCATGTCGACCGCCGGCGGCGCCGCCAGCCGGATGCCCAGCTCCGACGCCTTGGCCATCTTCTCGAACGTCTTCGCGGCGTGGATGAGCGCTTTGGACGGGATGCAGCCCACGTTGAGGCATACGCCGCCGGGGTGTTCCTTCTCGACCACCAGCGCCTTGACGCCGAGCTGTCCGAGGCGGATGCCCGCCACGTAGCCGCCCGGGCCGCTGCCGATCACGACCGCTTCCACTCGCTGTTCGGCCATCGCTACCTTCCTCGTTTCAGTTCGTGCAACTGCTCGCGCAGCAGCCACGTGGGGGTTTCGTAGACGTCTTCGATGAGCGTGTCCAGCGGCGGCGGCCCGATCCGTTCCTGTTCGGCGATCGCCGCGCGGACCTCCGCCTCGATGTCGGCCGCCATCCGGTCGTGATCGTCGTCCGACATCCACCCGCGCCGGGTCAAGAACGCGCGGAATCGCGCGATCGGGTCGCGCTCGTCGCGCCACACCGCCGTGACCGACTCGTCGCGGTACCGGCTCGGGTCGTCCGACGACGAGTGGGCACTCACCCGGTAGGTGAGGAACTCGATGAACGTCGGCCCGTCGCCGCGCCGCGCCTTGTCGACCGCGTACCGCGTCGCAGTGTAGGTCGCGAGCACGTCGTTGCCGTCGACCCGCAACGACTCGATGCCGTAGCCAATCCCCTTGACCGCGTACGTCTCGGATGCGGTCTGCCGGTCGCGCGGCGTCGAGATCGCCCACTGGTTGTTCTGGCAGATGAAGACGACCGGCGCGCGCGCGACGCCGGCGAAGTTCAGCGCGACGTGGAAGTCGGCGGTCGACGTGCCGCCGTCCCCCATGAAGCCGACGCATACGCGGCCGCGGTCGCCGGCGATCTTCATCGCCCAGCCGATGCCGGTCGCGTGCGGAATCTGCGTGGACACGCACGACGACATCACGACGTAGTGCGTCGCCCGGTCGCACGGGTGGCACGGCAGCTGGCGTCCCTTGGACACGTCCGCTGCATTGCCGAAGATCTGCGCGATGTACGCGCGCAGCGGCAGGCCGCGATAGATGCCGCCGCCCGCCTCGCGCAGCGCCGGCACGAACCAGTCGTCGGGCTCGGTCGCCGCGGCCGAACCGATGACGCCGGCCTCCTGGCCGCGCGCCTCGCCGTAGAAGCCGATGCGGCCCTGGCGCTGGAGTGCGAGCATCCGCTCGTCGACGATGCGGATCGTGAGCATCCCGCGGTACATGCGGCGCGCGAGTTCGACGTCGAGGCCGGCGATCCAGCGGTCGTCGGCGCGGCCGCGTTCGTCGACGAGCTGAAACAGGCCGGTGGCCTTGGCGAGGTCGTCACCGGCGAAATACGGGTGTTCGAGCGGGGCGGTCGGGGGCGTGGTGTCGGCCAACATGGCGCGAGAAGCTACACGAGCTCCATGAACATCATCGTCGGGTCCTCGAGCAGCGACTTGACCTCGGCGACGAACATCGCGCCGTCCCAGCCGTCGACGATCCGGTGGTCGAGCGAGATCGACAGGTTCATCATCCACCGCGGGACGATCTGGCCGTCGACGACCATCGCGCGCTGCGCCAGCTTGTGGACGCCGAGGATGCCCGCCTCCGGATAATTGATGATGGGGGTCGCGAGCAGGCCGCCCAGCGCGCCGAGCGACGAGATCGTAAAGGTCGATCCGACGAGTTCCTCGCGCTTGATCGTGCCGCTTTGCACCGCGTCGGCCAGGCGCTGGATCTCCTTGGCCAGCTCGAAGATCGATCGCTTGTCCGCGTCGCGGATGACGGTGACGACGAGACCCTGCGGGCCCTGGGCGGCGATGCCGATGTGATAGTAGTGCTTGCGGACGATCTCCTGCCGCTCCTCGTCGAGCGACGCGTTGAGCGCCGGCCACTTCTTGAGGCCCGCGCACACCGCCTTGATGATGAACGGCAGGTAGGTGAGCTTGATCCCGCGTTCGGCCGCCCGCTGTTTGGCGCGCGTGCGCAGCTCGACCAGCTCGGTCATGTCCACTTCCTCGACGTACGTGAAGTGCGTCGCGGTGAACTTGGACCGGGTCATGTTCTGCGCGATCGCGCGGCGGACGCCGCGGAACGGGATGCGCTCCTCGGCGCCGGCCGGCTCGATGCGCGCCGGCGGCTGCGCGGGCGCCCGCTGCAGCGCGGCGGAGGGACCGGCCGCCGGCACCGAAGCCGCGCCGCCGCGCTCGGCGAACGCGCGCACGTCGTCGCTGGTCACGCGGCCGTTGCGCCCGGTCGGCGGCACCTGGGCGATGTCGACCCCGAGCTGGCGTGCGAGCCGCCGGGTCGCGGGGGTCGCGAGGACGCGGCGCGTCGCGCCGGTCGCGTCGATCACCTCCGGCATCGCGGGCGCGGCCGGCCCGGCCGCGCGCGTCGCCGCCTGCGCCAGCTCGGGCGCGTGGCCCGCGCCGTGGCCGTTGCCGCCGGCCGCCGGCGAGCCAGCCTCGGGCGCCGCCGCCGGCTCGGACGCCGCGCCGTCCTCTTCGATCACGACGAGCACGTCGCCGACCGGGCACACCTCGCCCTCGCGAAAGCGGATCTTCGCGATGCGACCCGCGCGCGGCGACGGGATCTCGACGGTCGCCTTGTCGGTCTGGACCTCGACGATCGGCTGATCGAGGTCGACGCGGTCCCCTTCGGAGACCTTCCACTCGACGATCTCGCCTTCGATGACGCCTTCGCCGATGTCCGGCAGGTGGAATTCGAACGCCACGGCTACCACTCCAGCGTCTTGCGGACGGCGTCGACCACGCGGTCCGCGTTGGGCAGGTACTCGTGTTCGAGCGTGTAGGGGAACGGCGTGTCCAGGCCGGCGACGCGCAAGATCGGCGCCTCGAGGTGTTCCATCGCGCGCTCCTGGATCGACGCGACCAGCTCCGCGCCGAACCCGCACGTCTTGGGCGCCTCGTGGACGATCACCGCGCGGCCGGTCTTCTTGACCGACGCCAGCAGCGTGTCGATGTCGAACGGCAGCAGCGTGCGCAGGTCGATGACCTCGATCGAGATGCCCTGCTCGGCCGCCTTGTCGGCCGCGGCCGTGCACTCGTGCACCATCGCGCCGTAGGCGACCACCGTGCACTGCGTGCCCTCGCGGACGACCGCGGCCTTCTCGAGCGGCACGGTGTAGTCGTCCGCCGGCACGTCACCGCGCGCGGCCCGGTAGACGCGCTTGGGCTCCATGAACAACACCGGGTCGTTCTGCCGCATGCAGCTCAGCAGCAACCCCTTGGCGTCCACCGGATTCGACGGGATGACGACTTTGAGCCCCGGCGTGTGAATGAAGTGCGCCTCGGGCGACTGCGAGTGGTAGTGGCCGCCGCGGATGCCGCCGCCGTAGGGCGTGCGGATGACGACCGGACACGGGTACTGGCCGCCCGAGCGGTAGCGGAATTTCGCCAGCTCGTTGACGATCTGATCGAACGCCGGAAAGATGAAGTCGGCGAACTGGATCTCGGGGACCGGGCGCAGGCCGTACAGCGCCATGCCGATCGCCGTGCCGATGATGCCGGCCTCCGACAGCGGCGTGTCGATGCAGCGGTCGGGGCCGAACTCGTCGTACAGGCCGCTGGTGGCGCGAAACACGCCGCCGAACTTGCCGACGTCCTCGCCGAGGATGACGACGCGGTCGTCGGCGCGCATCTGGATGCGCAGGGCGTCGTTGACCGCCTGGATGATGTTCATCGTGGGCATCGGTTGCTACTCCCGGAAAGCCGTCGATTTGCGTGGGTGAAACTCGTGGCGCGCCGCCGTGCGGTCCGCGCGCTCAGTGCTGATGGGGCGACTTGACGCGCGGTTGCGACAGCAACCAGTCGCGCTGCTCGCGCAAGTGCCACGGGATCGTCTCGTACACGTCCTCGAACAGCGACTCGAGCGGCGGCGGCCCGGTGCGGTCGCTCTCGCGCTGCACCTTCGCGATCGCCTCGTTGTGTTTGTCGAGGATGTCGCGCTCGGCCTGTTCCGTCCACAGGCCGCGCTCCTTCAGATAGTTGCGGAACCGGTTGACCGGGTCGCGACGCGCCCACTCCTCGGGCTCGCGCGCGTCGCGGTAGACCGACGGGTCGTCGGACGACGAGTGCGCGCCGCGCCGGTAGGTGCACGCCTCGATCAGCGTCGGCCCGTCGCCGGCGCGCGCGCGATCGACCGCCTCCTGCGCGACCTGGATCACCGCGAGGATGTCGTTGCCGTCGACGCGGATGCCGGGCATCCCGTAGCCGACTGCCTTGGACGCGAACGTCTTGGCCGCGGTTTGCTTTTCGCGCGAGGTCGAGATCGCCCAGCCGTTGTTGCGGCAGACGAACACGACCGGCGCCTTGCTCACGCCCGCGAAGTTCATGCCGACGTGGAACTCGCCGGTCGAGCTGGTGCCCTCGCCGAAGAACACCATCGACACGTCGTCCTTGCCGGCGATTCGCGCGGCCCAGCCGGCACCGACTGCCTGCGGAATCTGCGTGCCGACCGGCGAGCTGATCGACACGATGTTGAGCCACCGCGCCGAGTGGTGGACCGGCATCTGCCGGCCCTTGACCGGATCGTTGGCGTTGCCGTAGAGCTGGTCGATGTAGTTCTGGATGGAGTAGCCGCGCCAGAAGAACGCGCCCTGCTCGCGGTAGGACGGGAACACCCAGTCCGTCGGCCGCAGCGGGTAGACGGCGTAGTGGGTGGCTTCCTCGCCGATGGACGTCATGTAGAAGCCGAGTCGACCCTGGCGCTGAAGGCGCATCATGCGCTCGTCCATCACGCGGACGAGCAGCATCGAGTCGAACAGCGCGACGAGGTCGTCGTCCGAGATGTCGGGTACCTTCGCCCCGGGCAACACCGTGCCGTCGTCGCTGAGCACCCGTCGCATGTCGTCTTGCATCTTGACTGCCACCATGTTGCGCACTTCCTCCGGGGTTTCGACGCGGCAACGGTGTAGTAGCTGGACGGTGCAGGTGTCAAGGATGGCGCCGCCGCAAACCCGGGGCGCGGCGTGCCGCACCGCGTTACGCGCCGTCGGAGGCGCGCGGCGGATCGCGGGCGCCGGGGCCACTGCCGGCGCCGCGCGCGGCAAACCGGCCCGCCGCGCGGTGCACGGTCGGTTCCATTTGTGTACGGTTACGCCATGTTCACGGGCCTGATCATCGCGCTGCTCGCCGTCGTCGGGGCCGGCGTCGTGGTGTGGGGCGGTATGAACGTCCTCGCGAGCCGGTCGGACCGGGCGCTGCCGGACGGCGACACCAAGCTGCTCGGCGCCGGCAGCGACACGCCGCTGCTCGAGCGGACCGTGCGCGACGTGCGCGTCGGCGACGTCATCCAGCGCGACGGCGCCGACTGGGTCGTCGAGGGCGTGGTCCAATACGACGAGGACGGGCACCGCTGGCGAGGCGCCCGGCTCGACGACGGCGCGCGCGAGCGGTGGATGCTCGTCGGTCTCGACCGCGGCGGCGCGGCGACCGTGCGGTGGCTGGTCGAGCGCGAGGACGTGCAGATCACCGGCTACCCGCCCGAGGCGCTGGCGGTCGACGGGGCGACGTTTCGCCAGAACACGCGCGGGACGGCGACCGCGCGCGTGATGGGCGACGCCGGCAGCCTCGAGCCGACCGCGCCCGAGGGGCCCGACTCGGTGACGCGGTGCCGGTGGTGGAGCTACAGCGCGGCGGGCAGCGCGACGCTCGTGGTGGAACAGTGGGGCGACGCGTACCGCGTCCTGCACGGCGAGCGGCTGCGGCCCGACGACATCGAACTGATGCCGGGGTCGTAGCTGCCCACCGCCGCCGGGTTCGGGCGGGTCGCGCGCGTTCGTCCGCGCGTCGTTTTTTTTTGCAACCGCGCGCGCCGAGCCGGCCACAGTGGATGCATGCCGCCGGGGCTACCGAGGAGTACCGCATGCCCCACGTCGCCGCTCGCTTCACCCCCTGGCTTGCACTGTTGTCCCTCGCCTCCGCCTGCGCGTTCGACGCGGGCGGTTCTGCCGATCTGCCGGACGGCGATGGCCGCGGCACCTCCGATCCCGGCGCCGTCGACGATCCGTCCGATGGCGAACGCGGCTGTTACTACGGCGAGGACGACCCCGACGCCCCGGTCGCGATCGTCGACCATCGCTTCGAGGTCGTCGACGGCGCCGACGCGGTGCACGTCGCGTTGGTCCTCGACCCGCGGTTCGT
Source organism: Deltaproteobacteria bacterium (assembly GCA_003696105.1). Classification (NCBI taxonomy): domain Bacteria; kingdom Pseudomonadati; phylum Myxococcota; class Myxococcia; species Deltaproteobacteria bacterium. Next base: position 7,558 of record RFGE01000268.1, read on the forward strand.
GGACAACACGTACGGCGCGACGGCGGTCGGCTGGCCGCAGCGTCGCAAGAAGACCCACAGCTTCAAAGACCTCGTCGGCAGCGACCGCGCCGAGTTGATTCTGTCCGATTCCGCCGGCGACGTGCGGTTGCACATCGCGCTCGACTACCTGTCGGAGGCTGGCGATGCGCCGTCGGGCTACCGCAGCCTGGGGATCTGGGGCGGCGACGGCGGCGTGCTCTCCGGCGATGCCGCCGCGGTGCTCGCGGCGACCAGTTCGCTCGACCGCAACCTCAACGAGCGCGGCTACGCCTCGTACACGGTCGACTCGCCGGCGACCGACGCGGTGTACACGCCCAACCCGGCGGCGCCCGAGTGGGACTTCCGCGTCGTGTACGAGGTGTGGGTCGACGCCGCGGCGTTCGGCGACGCCGGCTTTGGTTCCCCGCGCATCGACTTCATCCACGCCTCGCCGGCCAAGTTTCCCGACAACACGATCGTGGTCGACCCGCGGCCGTGTCCGACCGACGGCTGCGCGGAGCCGTTCGGTTGTCCGCCCGGATGCAACGATCCCGACGGTTGCGACGGCGGCTCGGGGGAGCCTGACGGTTGTGCGCGGGATGAGGATTGCCCCCGGGGCGAATTCTGCGGCGACGACGGTATGTGTTGGCCGGAGGTCGGGTAGGCCGACGGCGGCGTTCGCCGCGCGGCGTTCGCCGGCGATCGACTGCCCTCCTGCCGGCGGGCGGTCACGACCCGCTGAAGTGCCGCTCGAGTGCGTTGTAGGCGACGGTGAGCTTCTTGGTGAGCTCCGCGGCCGCCCGCTGCTTGTCGGGGCTGCCGGCGTGCATGTCCGGGTGGTACTTGCGCATCAGCCGGCGAAACGCCTGCTTGACCTCGGAAAACGGCGCGCCGTACGGGAGGTTGAGCGTCTCGTAGTGTTTGGCGAGCTCGGGGTCGCGCCGCCCGGTAAACGCGGTGCGCCCGGTCGCGCCGGAGCCGCGGGCGCCGGCCGCGCGCGCCTCGCGTTCGGCCTGCCGCCGCGCCTGCTCGAACGCCGCGTCGCGCGCCGCCTGCTCGGCTGCCGCCCGCTTGGCGCGGCGCTCGCGGATGCGCTGCTCGCGGGTGCGCGCGAGCCGCTCGCGCGCGCGCCTCGCCGCGGCCGACGCCGACGCGCGCCTGGCGATCGGGTGGACGTCGCCGAGCGGCGCGCGCCCCTCGGCGCGCGCGCGCAGCAGCCGGCGAATCTCCTCGGCGGTGCGCTCGGGGATCGGTTCGTCGTCGCCCGCGACCTTGTCCAGCAGCGAGTTCAGCCCTGCCTTGATCTCGTCGAGGATCCCGGGCACACCCTACTCCTTGCGCGGCTTCGGCGGCGGCGGCGGCACGGTGCGCGCCCGGGTGGGCGCCGCCGCGGTGCGGCGCGTGAGCACGCGCTCGATCAGCGTCCGCGACACGTCGGTCAGCTCGGTGAACACGACGCCCATGCCTTTCGGATCGTCGCTCACACGCACGACCTCGCCGACGCCTTCGATCGTCTCCGGGTCGTCGAGGATGACGGTGAACTTGAGGTCGACCTTGGTCCCGACCGGCAGCGGATCCTTGCTGCGGATGAACACGCCCGACCGCGACAGGTTCATGACGTACTCGGTAATGAACTCGTCGATCGAGCGGAACTCGTGATTGACCGTCGCGCGCTCGGCGCGCGGAACCAGCTTACGCGCCATCGGCTGCCACCTTCTGCTCGGCCTTCTTGCGGCTGCGGCCGCCGCGCCGCCCGCGCCGCGGCTTCTTGGCGGCGGCGTCGGGAGCGCTCGTCGCGACGGCGCCGCCGGCGTCGATCTTGTACGCGTCCGGTTTCAGCGCGCCGGACGCCGCGATGTCGATCCGTTTGTGAAACCGCTTTTCGAGGCGGTCCACCCACTCGCGCTCCTGGCGGCGGAGCAGCTCGGCGACCTTCGGTGCGCAGGTCACCGTGATCGTGTCGCTGGCGCACGCCGGCGCGTGGCGGCGCACCTCGCGCAGAATCTCGTACGCCACCGTCAGCGTCGACTTGACCGTGCCGCGCCCGTCGCACGCCGGGCAGCGGTCGCTCAGCAGCTGGTTGAGGGACTCGCGCGTGCGCTTGCGGGTCATCTCGACGAGGCCCAGCTCGCTGATCTTGGTGACGTTGCAGTGCGAGTGGTCCGCTTCGAGCGCTTTGAGGAATGCGTCGAGTACCTTCTTGCGGTTCGACTGCTTCTCCATGTCGACGAAGTCGATGACGATGATGCCGCCGATGTTGCGCAGCCGCAGCTGCCGGGCGATCTCCTCGCACGCCTCGAGGTTGTTCTTCGTAATCGTCTCCTCGAGGTCTTTTTTGCCGACGAAGCTGCCGGTGTTGACGTCGATCATCGTGAGCGCTTCGCCCTGCTCGATGACGAGCGAACCGCCGGACTTGAGCGGCACCTTCTTGTCGAGCGCGGCCCGCAGAGCCGCCTCGAGCCCGTAGAAGTCGAAGATCGGCTGGCGGCCGTCGTAGCGTTTGATCCGGTCCACCCATTTGGACATGAACGCCATCGCGAACTTGCGCGCGCGCTCGTACTCCGCCTCCGTATCGATGACGACCGCCGAGATGTCTTCGGTGAGCCGGTCGCGGACGACGCGCAGTACCAGGTCGAGATCCGCGTACACGAGCCCGGGTCCGGTGAGCTGCTTTTCGCGCTCTCCGATCTCCTTCCACAGCTTGACGAGGAAGTCGGCGTCGTCGCGGATCTCGTCGTCGCTGGCGCCCTCGGCCGCGGTGCGCGCGATGAACCCGGCGCCCTTGGGGCGCGCGCCCTCGATCAGCCGGCGCAGGCGTTTGCGCTCCTGGTCCGAGCCGAGCCGCCGGGACACGCCCGAGACTTCCGCCATCGGCATGAACACGAGGTAGCGCCCGGGAAGCGACACGAGCCCGGTGACGCGCGCGCCCTTTTGCGCGATCGCGTCCTTGACCACCTGGACCAGCACCAGCTGGCCCTCCTTGAGCAGATCCTCGATGCGCTTGCGCTCCGGCGGCCGGCGCGAACGGCGGGGCGGTGGCTCGTCGTCCTCCACCGGGTCCGCGTCGAACAAGTGGCGCACGTCGCCGATCGCGCCGACCACGTCGCCCGCGTACAGAAACGCGTCCTTGTCGACGTCCGGGCCGAGATCGACGAACGCCGCCTGCATGCCGGGCAGCACGCGCTTGACCTTCGCCTTGTAGATGTTGCCGACGATGCCCCGGTCGCGCTTGCGCTCGAGGAAGAACTCGGCGAGGCGACCGTGCTCCACCACGCCGACACGGGTCTCGGGACCCTCGGCGTTCACCACCACCAGATTTTCAGCCATGAAAGCTCTGCAAGAAGTTGCGCGCGACCGGCGCCGCGTGACACGAATGTCAGGGTCATGCCACCTGGCCGGGCGAGTCGTTGGAGTTCGGTATCACGCGAGCCGTGCGATTACAAGCAATTGCGTGGGATTGCGTGGTTGGCGCGGCGGTTGCTTCGGGTCGACAGTGCGGCGCGGCCGCGCCCACGGACTGCCGCGCCCCATCGCTTTCCCTAGCTTACCTCGCTTTTCCGTTGGCCTCGTTGGTTTTCTAGACTTTCCGTGGAGTTGGGGGTGAACGCCTCCGGTCGGGTGCCGGAGGCGTTCCGCTTTTCGGCGGCCGCCGCCGGCGCCGTCATGGCGCGCCGATCGGCGACTGGCGCACGGTCGCACCCTGGCCGGGGCTCTCGGTGACCGTCACCTCGACGGCCGTGACCGCACCTGCGGGCCAGCCGGGCGCCGCCGCCGCAAGCAGGCGCTCGCAGAAGCACTCCGCGAGGCGCTCGACCGTCGTGTTGTCGGTTGGCAGCAGGAGCACGTCTGCCGCCGGCAGCACGTAGCGCTGGCCGCACAGCCGGAACTCGATCTCGTTGCCGCTGTCCCGCAGCAGCTCGAAGTGGGGGTTGTGGGCGGCCAGCAGCAGCCGCTCCTTCCACTCGCCGCACAGCGCGGCGATCGCCGCCTTCAGCGATCCGAAGTCGATCAGCTGGTCGAGCGACGCGTCGGCGAGGTCGAGAGCGACGCTCACGAAATAGTTGTGTCCGTGCAGGCGCTCCTTGGAGCCGTCGGGGAACACGGTCATGTGGGCGCACGAGAACTTGAACGTGTCCTTGCGCACGAATATTCGCGTGGCCATCGGCGACACCTTACCGGAATCTTGCGCGGCGGACACGCCGTGGCTACCGTTGTGCGCGGCGGCGGTCCGGTTCACCGCGCGCACCCCGACCCCTCACTGCACACAAGGAGCATTCATGTCCACCATGGGTCCCGCGATGTCGATGTTGCTGGCGGCGGCCTCGCTGTTGGCTCCCGCCGTCGCGTTCGCCGATGTCGGTCCGCGTCCGGTCGACCTGTCCGTCGGCCTCGGTCCGGGCTGGAACCTGCCGGCCGACGTCGATTCGCCGAACAGTGCGAGCGTACGGCTGCGCCTGCCGACCGGGCTCACCGTCGAGCCGCGTTTCGAGCTGTCGTACGCGTCGGAGTCGACCGATACCGCCGTCGGCGATACGACCGACACGACCTTCGTGTTCGGCGTGTCGGCCGAGCTGCGCTGGCCGCTGATGTCCCGCGGCCCGGTCGATCTGATCGTGTCCGGTGGCCCCGGGTTTCAGTACAAGAAAGACGACCCCGAGGGCGACGACAACGCGACGACGACGCTGTCGTTCGCGCTGCTGTACGGCATCGGCGTCGAGTACTGGTTCGGCCCCCACTGGGCGCTGAGCGTCACCGGCTACAACCCGATCTTCGTCCGGTCGAGTTCGACCACCGATCAGCCGATCGGCGACGCGTCCAAGACCGCGACGACGCTCGTCGGCCTGATCTACGATCCGGACGTGGCCGTGTTCGTCCACCTGTTCTTCTGACCGGGCGCGCTGCCGGCGTGGCCGCGGCCGTCCGGCCCGGTGTAGGCTCGCCGCCGTGTCGATCGATGTCACCGCGCAGATCGCCGCCGAGCTGAACCTGCCGGCCCGGGGCGTGGCCGCCGTCGTCGCCCTGCTGGCGGACCGCAACACGGTCCCGTTCATCGCCCGCTACCGCAAGGAGGCGACCGGCGGGCTCGATGAAGTGCAGATCCGCTCCATCGAGGAGCGCCGCGCGTACCTGGCCGAACTCGAGGCGCGCAAGGCGACGATCGCGTCGGCGATCGAGCAGCAAGGCGCGCTCACCGCCGAACTGGCCGCACGCATTGCCGCCTGCCGCACGAAGGCCGAACTCGAAGACCTCTACCTGCCGTACAAGAAGAAGCGGCGCACGCGCGCCGCCAAGGCGCGCGAACGCGGGCTGGCGCCGCTGGCCGAGCGGATCCTCGCGCAACCCGACGCAGGCGATCCGCGCGCCGAGGCCGACGCGTTCGTCGCGCCCGACCGCGAGGTACCCGACGCCGACGCTGCGCTCGCCGGCGCGCGCGACATCGTCGCCGAGGCGATCGCCGAGCGGGCGGACGTTCGCGCGCACGTCCGCCGCGCGATGATGGAGTCGGGCCGCATCGAGTGCGCGGCGACCGCCGACGCGGCCGGCAAGCGCACCAAGTTCGAGCAGTACTACGACCACACCGAGCCGGTGAAGTCGATCCCGTCGCACCGCTATCTGGCGATCCGGCGCGGCGAGCGCGAAAACGTGCTGCGCGCGCGGGTCGTCGTGGACGACGCGCCCCTCGTCGCGTGGATCGAGCGCGCCGCGGGGCTTCGGCCCGCGTCGCCGTTCGCGCCGCTGCTGGCCGACGCGGTGCGCGACGCCTACCGTCGGCTGATCGCGCCGAGCGTCGAGACCGACGTGCGCGTCGACTTGAAACTCCGCGCCGACGAGGCCGCAGTCGAGGTGTTTGGCGCCAACCTGCGCAACTTGCTGCTGGCGCCGCCGCTGGGCCCGAAGCCGGTGATCGGCATCGACCCGGGCATCCGCACCGGCTGCAAGTGCGCGGCGGTGGACGCGACGGGGCGATTCGTTGCTCATACCACGATTTTCCTGGCCCGCGGCGACACGACGGCGGCCGAGCGCACGCTGATCGATCTCGTGCGGGCGCACCGGCCGGCGGCGATCGCGGTCGGCAACGGCACCGGCGGGCGCGAGGCGGAGGCGTTCGTGCGCCGCGCGCTGCGCGACCACGGCATCGACGGCGTGATCGTCGTTCCCGTCAACGAGGCGGGCGCGAGCGTCTACAGCGCGTCGGACGTGGCGCGCGAGGAGTTCCCGGACCTGGACGTGACCGTGCGCGGCGCGATCTCGATCGCGCGCCGGCTGCAGGATCCGCTGGCCGAACTCGTCAAGATCGAGCCGAAGGCGATCGGCGTCGGCCAGTATCAGCACGACGTGCACCAGCCGCTGTTGGCGCGCAAGCTGGCGGCCGTGGTCGAAAGCTGCGTCAACCACGTCGGGGTCGAACTCAACACGGCGAGCGCGTCGCTGCTCGCCTACGTCGCCGGCATCGGACCGGCGCTCGCGAAAAAGATCGTCGCGCACCGCGACGCGCGCGGGCCGTTCGCGTCGCGCGCCGAGCTACTCGACGTTCCCGGCGTGGGACCGCGCGCGTTCGAGCAGGCGGCCGGGTTCTTGCGCATTCGCGGCGGCTCCCACCCGCTCGACGCGTCGGCGGTCCACCCGGAGCGCTACCCGATCGTCGAGCGGATGGCGGCCGACCTCGGCGTCGGCGTCGATGAGCTGGTCGGCAACGCCGAACTCGCGCGCCGGATCGACATCGGTCGCTACGCGGGCGGCGACGTCGGCGAGCCGACGCTGCGCGACATCGTCGCGGAGCTGAGCAAGCCCGGCCGCGATCCGCGCGCCGAGTTCGAGCCGCCGCGGTTCCGCGACGACGTCAACGACCTGGCCGACCTGCGCGAGGGGATGCAACTCGAGGGCGTGGTCACGAACGTGACGGCGTTCGGTGCGTTCGTCGACATCGGAGTCCACCAGGACGGGCTCGTGCACGTGTCGCAACTGGCGGATCGGTTCGTCAAGGATCCGGCCGAGGTGGTCAAGGTCGGGGACAAGCTGCGCGTGCGCGTGTTGTCGGTCGACCTCGAACGACGCCGCATCGCGCTGTCGGCCCGCAGAGGCGATGCGCCCGCGCGCGGCGACAAGCGCGGCGGCGGCCGCCCGAACCGGCCGGCGCAACCCCGCCGCGAGCGCCGGACGTTCTCCAACAACCCGTTCGCGGTGCTCGCCGATCGCGACAAACCGGACTGACGGCAGGCGGTCGCGGCGCGCGAAGTCGCGCGTGCCGCACGACCGGCGCGCGCGGCGCCTGGGAGGCGGTAGCGCCTAGCCGCGGGCTGCCGTCGCGATCGACGGGCGATCTTCGGCGTGCGTCCTCGCGCCCTTCGGTTCCGTTTGTCTACATGCGTCCTCGTGCGCTGCGGGCGTGCGCCGAACCTCGCCTCGCATCTCGCAACCTCGCTGGCGCGCCTATCGGCAACCGCCTGCTAGCGCTTGAGCACCAGGTAGGCGAGGCCGGCGCACGCGGCGGCGTTGGCCACGAGCCACACGGGATCGGCCGGCGCGTAGGCGATCGCCGCCATCGGGGCGACCGCGTACAGCAGCAGGTGCCCGCCGACGCCGGCCGCCACGCCGGCGACGACCGCGCGCGCGCGCGTGGACGCGAGCAGCGCGACGAGCACCAGCGGGATCAGCGCGCTGAAGAACAGCGCGTTGCCGTGGCCGGCCGGTCCGAGCAGGACGAGGTCCCACGACGGCAGGCCCCGCGACAGCAGGTCCATCCCCGGCCACGCCGCGATCGAGCCGAAGAGCGGCAGGAAGAACAGCCCGCTGGCGCCGACGAGGACGCCGGCGACGTAGCCGGCGCCGATCCGGACGCCGAGCCCGCGCCGGCGCGCCGCGGACGCCACGGCCGCCGCGAGCAGCAGCCCGAGCAGCGCCTGCCAGGTGCCGACCGCGGTGCGCGCGCGGACGACCGCCGCCGCCGCGTCGACGATGCCGGCGCCGTAGCGGTCGCGATCGTAGCCCTCGGGTTTGCGCGCCGTGTCCTTCAGGATCGCCTCGACCTGGTCCGGGTCCGTCACGCCCTCGCCGACGAGGAGCGCCGCGACGCCGGCGACGTGCGGCGACGCCATCGACGTCCCCATGTACGCGAGATAGTCGTTGCGCGACGGGTCGCCCTCGACGATCGTGTTTTGCAGCACGCCGTCTGGCATGCCGTCGCCGTTTTGGTCGACGCGCGTGTTGCCGCCCGGGGCGGCCAGATCGATCGCGGCGCCCCAGTTCGAGTAGAACGTGGTCCGCTCGTCGTACTGCGTCGCGGCGACCGCGATCGCGCCGGGGTAGGCGGCCGGATAGCTCACCTTGCCGCGCCCGTCGTTACCGGCCGCGCACACGACCACGACGCCTTTCGAGTGGGCGTACTGGACGGCGCGCTTGAGGATCCGCGACGGGAACCGGCCGCCGAGGCTCATGTTGATGACCTTGGCGCCCTCGTCGGCGGCGTAGCGAATGGCGTCGGCGATGCCGCCGACCGAGCCGGAGCCGTCGGCGCCGAGCACCTTCAGCGGCATGATCTTGACCTTGCGCGCGACGCCGGCGACGCCGATCCCGTTGTTGGTGGACTGCGCGATGGTGCCCGCGACGTGCGTGCCGTGGCCGTGGTCGTCGTTGGCGTGCGCGACGTTGTGGACGAAGTCGTACGGCTTGACGAAGTCGACGTCCAAGTCGGGCATCGTCGTGAACCGGCCGCGGTTTTCGTGGGCGACGCCGGTGTCGATCACGGCGACGATCACGCCGTCGCCGTCGGCCAGCGGCCACGCCGCCGGCATGTGGATCTGGTCCATGTGCCATTGGAAGCGGTACAGCGGGTCGTTCGGGAACCCGGGATGCATCGGCTGCGACGCGGCCACGGGGACGCCCGGTTGCGGCGTGAGGGTCACGCGCGCGTCCGGTTCGGCGACCTCGACTTCCGGCCGCGCCGACAGCGCCGCGATCAGCGCGTCGCGCCGGTCGGGCGCCACGTGCGCGCGGTACAGGCGCTCGTCCGCCGACTGGTCGGACACCAACTCGAGGTCGATGCCGAAGGTCCGCTCGAGGTCGGCGACCACGTCGTCGCCGACGTCGTCGCGCAGGTCGACCAGGATGTCGTCCGGATCGGCTTCGGCCCAGGCATCGCCCGCGGCGGGGTCGCCGGTGGCCGCGCGATCCGGCGCGGGGCGGAAGTACCACCACGCCACCACCACGACCAGCAGAAGCAACAACCAGATCGCGCCGCCGCGCTTGCGCCTGTCGCGTTGACCGTCCGTCATGATGCGAAAATTGTACATCGAACGGCCCGCGCGCGCCCGCGCGGACTGCAGCGCCGCCGCGCGCCCGCGTGCAGGTGCGCCTCCTACACGAGGACGCGATCGTCGGGATCGAGGCCGTCGTCGACCGCGTCGTCGCCGGCGACGACGATCTGCGTATCGACGTACCGGCTCTCGGCCAAGCCGTCGAGATACTGCCGGATTTCGGGGACGCCGGCGACGAGGCGGTCGACGACCTCGCGCGCGAGGAACAGCACGGTGGCGGGCGACGCGGCGGTCACGGTGGCGGTGGTCGGTCCGCCGCGGACGAGAGCCATCTCGCCGAACACGTCGCCGGCGCGCAGGGTCGCGAGCGGCAGCGTGCCGCCGTCGGGGGCGGCCTTGGTCACGTCGAGTTCGCCGGACAGCACGACGAACAGGCCGCGGCCGTCGTCGCCCTCGTGGATGATCGGCGTGCCGGGCGCCACGTCGTGCGCGGTGAATCGGCGCAGCAGGTCGAGCCGTTGCGGCCGGGAAAACGGCCGGAACAGCGGCGACGTCGCCATCAGGTTGCGCAGCAGGCGATCGCGCGTGAACCGGTGGAGCGCGTCGGCCACCGCCGCCAGTTCGTCGGCGAGTGCGGCGAGCGACCCGCGCGTGACCTCGAGCAAGTCCACGTCGCCCGCACACACGACGGACGCCGACCGCGGCTTGCGCGACAATAGCGCCATTTCGCCGAAGACGGCGTTTTCCGACAGCCGCGCCAGGTCGCGGCGGCGGCCGAGACCGTCGGTGTCGTAGACCGTGACGGTTCCCGATGCAACAAAGTAGAAGGACTCGCCCGGCTCGCCTTCGCGGATGACGTGCGCGCCGTCGGGCAGCCGGCGCACCACGAGCGTCTTGAGCACCCGGCGAAACGCATCCTCGCTCAGCTCGGATAGAAGCGGGATCGGGTGGAGCGACTCCGGGTAGTGGTCGAAGTTCGCCAGGCAGTGGGCGGCCCGATCGGCCGCGGCGGCCGTGAACTCCGCGGGCGGCGGGGCGCGCAGGTCGGGCGGCTGCACCGGCGTGTCGGCGGCGGGCAGCGGGATGCGCCCGCCGAGTTTGCCGAGCAGTTCGGACTCGGAGCCGTAGTACACCACGAGGGTCGCGAGCAGATCGTCGGCGTCGCGGCCGGCCGCCTCGAGCAGCCGGGCGCACACGATCGCGACGAGTGGGTGGCCGGCCTTCAGCGCGTACCACGCGACTTCGCGATAGATGACGGCGGCCGCATCGGCGTCGCCGACGGCGGCGAGGCAGTCCGCCGCGCGGATGCGGGCGTCGAAGTCGGTCGGCGCGGCGGCGATCGCGGCATCGTACAGGCGCAATGCGTGGAGCGCGTCGCCGCGCGCGAACAGGCGGGCGGCGTGTTCCTTCACCTCGGCCAGTTGCGCCATGACAGCGACGGTACCTATACTCGGGGCGGAGCGGCAACTTGCCGCGAGGCGGCCAGCGTGAAAGCCTGCACCAGCTGCAGCAAGGACATCCCCGACTCGGCGATGCACTGCGTCTTTTGCGGCGCGAAGCAGGCCGCCGGCCCGGCCAAGACGATCATGGGGTACGCCGGCATGGCCGACGACATCCTGGCGGCCGCGCGCGCGGCCCGGGCGGCGGCTGCGAGCGGCGCGGGCGCCGCCGAGCCGGCGCGGGATGTGCCCGCGACGGGCGCGCCGGCACCGGCGCCCGCCGCGGCGGGGGACGCGGCGGCGGCTGGACCGGGCGATGGGGTGGCCGCGTCGCCGGCGGGGAGCGCGCCGCCGGCGCCCGCCGCTGACACGCCGGCGCCCGCCGCACCGCCGGCGCCCGCCGCACCGCCCGCGCCCGGAGCCGCGACGCCACCGCGCACCGAGGAGCCGCTGCCCGCGGATCCCTACGGCACGACGCAGCCGATTGACCCGCTGCCGCCCGCCGCGCCCGCGC
>RFGE01000269.1 GCA_003696105.1 Deltaproteobacteria bacterium
CGCCGCCGGCGACGCCGCGGTCGACATCGCCGTCGAGGATGCCGCCGCCGACGCCGCGGTCGACATCGCCGGCGAGGACGCGGCTGCCGATGACGCCGCGGTCGATGACGGTTCCGCGCCCGGTGCCGCGCCCACGGTCGACGGCGGTTCCGCGCCGGGCGTCCGGGGCGACGACCGCGCCGCGCCGGACGGTGGCGCGGCGCCCCCGCCGCGAGACCTCGAGCAGCCGACTCCGGTGGACCGTGCGGTCGACGAGGCGCGAACCGCCGATTGGGAGCGCCGCGCCGCGGAGCTGGCCGCCGAACTCGACGAGGCGCGCGGCGATCGCGTGCGCGAGGCGGCGCTCGCCTACGAACTCGGAGAGTTGTACGAGCGCCAGTTGGCCGACGAGGCGCGGGCGGTCCAGGCGTTCGGCCGCGCGCTGAAGGCCGACCCGTCGCTGCGGGCGAACCTGTGGGCGATCCGCCGCGTGTTCTATCGCCGGCAGCTTTGGCCCAACCTGCTCAAGTTGATCGACGCCGAGATCCAGTACGCGCACGACGATCGCGAACGCGCCGCGCTGGCGGTCGAGCGCGGCATTCTGCACGAAGACCGGCTCGGGCGGGGCGACGAGGCCGAGGCGGCCTTCCAGCAGGCGCTCGCGTACGACCCGAACTACGTACCGGCGCTGATGGCCCTCGAGCGGCGCGCGGTGGCCGGCGGCGACCGGGCGCGCTGTCTCGAGCTGTGGCGGGCGCTGGCCGATGCGTCGCACGCGCCGGAGCGCAAGCTCGTCTACCTGATGGACATCGTGCGCTTCCACCGCAGCGAGGGACCCGAGGGGGTCGACCGCGCGCGGGAGACCCTGTTCGAGGCGCTCGCTCTCGGGGTCGACACGGCGCGCCTGGCGCGCGAGCGCGCCCGGCTGGCCGAACTCGCCGACGACCCCGAGGACCTGCTCATGGCGCTCGAGGCGCAGATCAAGCCGCTGGTCGACGCGTTCGGCCCCGCCGGTCCCCCGGAGCCGCCGCAGACGCCGCAGCCCGAGGGCGAGCCGCCCGGCCGCGAGGCAGCGCTCCGCCTGGAGATCGCGGCGCTGCGCCGGCGCCAGGCGCGCATCGCGCGCGAGCGGCTCGGCGATCTCGACCGCGCCTGGCGCTACCTCGAACGCGCGATGGAGGTCGCGCCGGGCGAGCCGATCGTGGTCGGCGATCTGGCCGACCTGGCGGAAGAACTCGGCAAGTACGAGGCGCTCGCCGCGCTGTGCGTCCGCTTGCAGGCGCTCGACCCGTCGCCGGAGCGGCGGATGGCGCTCGAGCTGCGCCGGGCCGAGGCGCTGGCGCGGGCGGGCAAGCGCGACGACGCGCGGGCGCGGCTCGGCGAGCTGGCGGCCGAGCGGCCGGGGTTCTTGCCGGTCGTGGCGCTCGCGGAGCGCGATGCGCTGCAGTCCGGGGACTGGTCGGCCGTGGCGGCCGCCGCGGCGGCCGCCGCGGACGGCGCGCGACTCGGCCACACGTTCGGCGATGGCGTCGAGGACCGCGCAGGCGCCGCCCAGTGGTACACGGTCGCGGGCGACCTGCTCGCGCACTTCGTCGGCGACGAGGAGGCCGCTCGCCACCGCTACGCGCAGGCGCTCGAGGTCGTGCCCGGCTACCCGCCGGCGCTCGACGCGCTCGCGTCGCTGCACGAGGCGGCCGGCCGCCCGGACGAGGCGGCCGCGCTGCTCGAGCTGCACAGCGAGGCCGACGATCCGGCGCTGCGCCGCGAGGTGCTCGAGCGCGTCGCGCGCATCTACGACGAGGCGGGCCGGTTCGAGGACGCCCTCGGCGCGCTGGAGCGGATCGCGGCGATCGATCCGGACGACGACCGGATCCGCTGGCGCATGGAGGAGACCCTGGCCGCGCTGGGCCGGCCGGTGGAGCGCGCGGCGGTGCTGGCGGAGCTGGCCGCGCGCGCGGACGCTCCCGACCGGCGGGCCGCGATCTGGCTCGAGGCGGCCCGCGTGTACGACGAGGAGGTCGACGACGTCGACCGCGCGCTGGCGGCGTACCGCGAGGTGCTCGCCGTGTGGCCGGCGGACCCGTACGCGCGCGCGGCCGTCGCGGAGCTGCTGCGCCGCGCCGGCCGCCACGAGGAACTCGTCGCGGCGCTCCGCGACGAGGCGGACGCCCGACCCGCGGGCGCGGCCGCGGCGCGCGCGCTGCGCGAGGCCGCATCGTTGCTGCTACATCGTTTGGAGCGGCCCGCGGACGCCGCGGACGTGTTGCGCGACCTGTTGGACCGCGCGGGACCGGATCCGCACGTGCTGGCGGCGCTGCGCGAGGCGCTGGAGCGGGCGGGGGACACCGATGGCACCATCGAGGTGCTCGAGCGCGCCGCGGACGACGGCGGCGTCCCGGCCCTGCTGGCTCTGGCCGAGGCGCACGAGGCGTCCGGTCGGGTCGACGACGCGGCGGACGCCTACCGGCGCGCGGCGGACGCGGCGCCCGAGGACGCGGTTGCGTGGCTCGGTGTGTGGCAGCTCGCGGTGCGCCGCGGCGACGCCGCCGCTGAAGTCGACGCGCTCGAGCACCTCGCGGCCGCTCGCCCCGATCCGGCGGTCGCCGGCGAACTGCACGCCGAGGCGGGCTGGCTGGCGCTGGTCGCCCTCGGCGACCCCGATCGGGCGGCGGAGGCGTTCGCCCGGGCCGCCCGCGCGTGCCCCGAGCGGGCCGGCGCCCACCTCGGGTGTGCGGTCGCCGAGGCGCGCCGGGGGGACGCGGCGGCCGAGGCGGACGCGCTCGGGCGGCTCGCGGCGGCCGCTCCGGCGCCGGTGGCCGCCGCGGCGCACCTGCGCGCGGCGGCGGTCCACACCGCAGCCGGCGACGCGGCGGCGGCCGGCGACGCGATCGCCCGCGCGGCCGCGCTGGCGCCCGACGACGCCGCGCCGGTGGTCGCGGCCGCGGAGGGGGCAGCCGGCGCCGCGCCTGACGACGCCGATCGCGACGCGCTCCGGCGGCGAGCGGAGCGACTGCGGCGGCGCGCCGCCTGGTGCCAGGATCCGCAAAGCCGCGCCCACTGGAACCTCGAAGCGGCGCTGGCGCTCGAGCGCGCGGGCTTGTTGCACGACGCGGGGCAGGTCGTCGCCGAGGTGCTCGCCGCGGACCCGGGACACGTACGCGCGCTGCAGGCGCTGCGCCGGCTCGCGCGCCGCGCGGGCGCGCAGGCGACGCTGGCACGGGCGTCGCTCGCGCTGGCGCGCGCCGTGACCGATCCGGACACCCAGCTCGAGCTGTTGCGCGAGGCCGCCGAGTTGTTCGACATCGATCTGGACGACCCGCGCGCGGCAGTGCCGGTGTATCGCCGCATCCTCGCGCTCGATCCGCTGGCGCACGAGTTCGACCGGCTGCGCGACATCTACGAGGAGCACGGCGATGTCGGCGGCCTGTACGCGCTGCTCAACGACCGGCTCGACGCGCTCGACGCCGCAGAAGACAAGGTCGACCTGTGGATCGACCGCGCGCGCGTGCGGCGCAAACTCGGCGACGCGCGCGGCGCCGCGCGCGACCTCGACTCGGCCCTGGCGATCGACCCGGACCGCGCCGACGCGATCCGCGTGCGCGGCGAACTCGCGATCGAACTCGGCGACATCGACGGGGCGATCGCGCTGCTGCGCCGGTTCGTCGACATCGCGCCGGAGGGGCCGGAGCGCGAACAGGTGGATCTGCAACTGTCCCGGCTGCTCGCGGACAGCATGGACGACCCCGCGGCCGCCGCCGCCGAGTTGCGCCAGGTGGTCGCGCGGCAGCCGGACGACCTCGCGTTGCGGCGCAAGCTGGCCGATCTGCTGGTCAGGGCGGGTCAAATCGACGACGCCGTGGACGAGTGGGACGCGATCGCCAAGCGCGCGCCCGACGCGGCGGAGCGCGTGGCGGCGTCCCTGCGCGTCGCCGAACTGTGCCGCGGCGCCGGTCGCGCGGACCGGGCGCGCGCGGCGCTGGCGCGCGCCCGCGAACTCGACCCGCGCAACCTCGAGGTGATCAAGCGGCTGGCCGACCTCGCGCCGGACGCGGCCGCGCGCCGGCAGATCCTCGAGGCGGCCGCGGCGGACGCGCGCGCCGCCATTTCGGCCGCGCCCGGGTCGCCCGGCGGCTACCGGCGGCTCGCCGCGGTCGCCGAGTGGCTCGACGACGCCGACGCGCGGTGGTTCGCGGTCCAGGCGCTGGCGGCCCTCGGCGTCGTGCCGGAGGAGCACCGCGCGTTCGCCGCGCGCCACGCCGAAGCGGTGCGCGCGCGCTGGCCGTCCGGCCGGCCGGTGCCGGCGGACGTGTGGGACCGGGCGGTGCGCCACCCGGGCGCGGCGGGGCCGCTGGCTGCCGTGTGGGCGGCGATCGCCGACGGCGTCGCGCGTGTCGTCCCCCACGAGCCGGCGCAGCTCGGGTTTGCCCGCGGAGACAGGGTCGGCCGGCACGTCGACCGCGACTGGCCGCGGGTCGACGCGATCGCGCGCGCCTTCGGCGTCGGCGACTACGAGCTGTACGTGTCGGGCGAGCGCGAGCGGGTGGCGCGCGTCCTCGGCGCCGAGCGTCCGGCCGTGTTCCTCAGCGCCGACGTGGCGCGCGCCGACTCGCCGGTCGCCGCATTCCTGCTCGGCCGCGCGTTCGCGCTGGCGCGGGAGGGCACGGGCGCGCTCGCGGAGCTGCGCGCCGAGGAGCGAGTCGCGGTGTTCGCGGCGGCGCTGCGCCTGGGCGGCGGCGACGCCGACGCCGTCGCCCGACTCGCGCCCGACGACGACGGGCTGCGCGAGCGCGAACGCGCTCTGGCCAAGGGGCTCGGCCGCCGCCAGCGCCGCGCACTCGAGGCGGCGGTCGCGCAGGCCGACTCGTGGGGAGATCCCCAGGCGTGGGCGCGCGCGGCGGCGGCGACCGCGGCCCGCGCGGGTCTCGCCGTCGCGGGCGACGTCGCGGCGGCGCTCGACGTGGTCGACGTCGGGCGCGGCGGGCGGCTGCTGGCGGACGATCCATGGGCGCTCGACCTGGTGGCGTGGGCTGCGAGCGAGGAGCACCTCGCCGTGCGCCGCGCCCTCGAGGTGACGACGTGACCGCAGGCGATCCGAAGGATCCGCGCGACCCGTTCGCGGGGGCGGACACGCCGCCGGGCGGCGACGTTCCGCGGCTCGAGGCCGACGAGGCGGACATCGACGCCTGGGCCGACCTGTTCGACGCCCTGCACGAATCGGAGGCCGGCGCGGAGGACACCGCGACGGCGGGCGGAGGGCAAGGAGCCGCGGCCGCCGCCGGTGGCGACGCAGGCGACGACGACCTCGATTTCCTCGGCGACGCCCGCGCGCTGGGCGCCATGCTCGGGTCGCTCGAGCCGCCGCCGCTCGCCGCGCCCGACGGCAGCGACGGGGCGGCCGGAGCGGAGGCGCAGGCCGCGCCGCCCGCGCCGCCGCGGCGTCCGAGCCGCCCGTCGATCGAGTTCGGGCGCGCCCCGTCGCTCGCGGAGGGGCCGTCGGACGACGAGCTGTTCGGCGATCTTCCGGACGCGGTCCCCGTGAACGAGTTGTCCGCCGACCCGGCGCCGGTGGGGGCGCCGGGCGGCGAGGCGACGCGGGTCGCATCGCCGTTCGACCTTCCGCTGGCGGCGGCGCGCCCGGAGGCGCCGCAACCCGGTGCGCCGCGACCGGACCGGCGCGGCGCCGCGATCGTGCGGCGCGAGGACCTCGAGCGGCGCCGCGACGCAGCGGATGGCGATCTCTCGGGGGAGGGCGACTTCGATGGCGGTGAGGTGACGCGGATCGCGTCGGCAGAGCTGCTCGAGAGCATGGCGGGCGCGGCGCGGGAATTCGACGACGGGCCGCCGACGGCCGAGCGCGAAGTCGCCGTCGTCGTCGACGACGATTTCTACGACGACATCGAGATCGAGGCTCCGCCGGCGGGTGGCGAGCCTGCGGGCGCCGCGCCCGTCGAGTCGCCTGCTGCCGTGCGGCCGAGCGTGCGGCGACTCAACGCTCACATCGCGCGCCGGCGCGCCGGCGAACTCAGCCGAGAGGCGGCAGGCGAGGAAGCGGCGGGCACGCGGGAGGCGGGCGAGGGGCCGGTGATCGAGATCGAAGCCGAGCCGAGCGACCGGCTCGAGGCGCGGCCCGCACCGCAGGTGGTCGAGGGCACGACGAGCGGTGACGGCGACGACGTGTTCGCGTCGTTCGAACTCGGTGCGCCGGGCGC
>RFGE01000270.1 GCA_003696105.1 Deltaproteobacteria bacterium
C
The DNA here is from genome assembly GCA_003696105.1 of Deltaproteobacteria bacterium. Lineage (NCBI taxonomy): Bacteria > Pseudomonadati > Myxococcota > Myxococcia > Deltaproteobacteria bacterium. The sequence continues at coordinate 2 of RFGE01000270.1, forward strand.
AAGAAGGGCAAGAAGGGCAAAAAGGGGCACGACAACGATCGCGAGCTGCTGCTGGTGAGCCTCGGGGCGTCGATCAGCTTCGGCTATACGCTCGATCCAGGCCTGCTCGGCCTGCCCAACGAGCCGATCCTCGCGGACAACCACCACATCCCGCGACTCGCCGACCTGCTCGAGGACGTGTTCGGCATCGAAGTCGACGAATACAACCTGTCGGTCCCCGGCGCGACCTCGGGAGAGATCGCCGCCGACCAGCTGCCCGATGCACTCGAGGAGATCGCCCGGTACGAGCATGGCGCCGTGATCACGGTCGAGGCCGGCGGCAACGACCTGCGCGCGTTCCAGGCGCAGTACTTGCCCTATTGCACGAGCACCGATCCGGCCGACCTCGGCGTGTGCTTTTACCAACTCAACGTCACGCTCACCGGGGTCGAAGACAACCTGCGCACCATTCTCGGATCGCTGCGCGAGGTTGCCCCCGATGCACCGATCCTGGTGCAGACCCAGTACAACCCGCTGTACGGGCAGCTTCCGGACGGGACGCCGTGCGCGCCCGCGTCGCTGGCCGCGTTCGCGGACGCGGTACTCGAGGGTGACCCGGCGACCAACGGCGCGCCCGTGCTCGGCATGAACCCGCGCATCCGCCAGATCGCCGCCGAATACGGCGCCGAGGTCGCGGACGTCGCCGGCCTCCTCTACACCACCGGCCAGTACGACAACCCGATCTACTACAGCTCCGACTGCACCCACCCGGCCGGCACCCGCGACGCGGTCGCCTACCTCGGCTTGCCGGAAGACGAGGTCGGCGCGGGCTTCGAGGCGCACTTTGGCGCGTTCGCGTTCGCGCTGGCGAAGGCACTGCTGCCATAGCCGCCCCGTCCGTGCGCGCGCCCGCGTCGCCGCCCGCGGCGCGGGCGCGTCGCCGTTTCGGCGCGCGCGCCGCCGGGTCATGCTCCGGGCTGCGCGAGCCACATCGCGAACCGGCGCACCAGGTTGGCCGCAACCGTGCGCCGGTAATCGGCGGTCGACCGCACGTCGTCGATCGGCGCGATGTCCGCGAGCGCGGCGTCGGCCGCGCGCTGTGCGATCTCCGCGGTCGGAGACTGGCCGATGATCTCGGCCTCCGCGGCGCGCGCGCGCATGGGCCGGTCGCGCACCGCGCCGAGCCCGATGCGCGCGTTGGTGACCACGCCCGAGGCGTCGACCCGCGCGGCCGCAGCGATCGCAACCTTCGAGATCGACTGCGCTCGCCGCGTGCCGACCTTGCGCCAGAACTGGCGGAGACCGGCCGCGGCGGCCGGAATGCGAACCGCGACGATCAGCTCGTCGGCGCGCAGCGCGGTCTGGCGATAGCCAGTGCAGAACTCCTCGTACGGCACGAGCCGGTCGCCGTCGACCGACGCGACTTCGATCGCCGCGTCGAGCGCGAGCAGCACCGGCAGCGAATCGCCAACCGGCGACGACGTGCCGACGTTGCCGCCGATGGTGGCGCGCGCCTGGATTTGCAGGGCGCCGATCTCGCGGGCCGCGGCGGCGAGCGCGGGCGCATGCGCGCGCAGGCGGTCATCCCGCGCGATCCGCGCAAACGGGGTGGCCGCTCCGATGCGGAGCGCCCCCTCGGCGGTCCGATCGATGCCGGTGAGCGCCGGCAGCCCGAACAGGTCGATCACGCCCGGCGGCCGCGGCCGCCGCACCGCCCCGACCATCGCGTCGGTGCCGCCCGCGAGCACGAGCCAGTCCGGGTGATCGGCCCGGGCTCGCAACGCATCGCGCAGCGACCGCGGGCGCACGTACGCGGTCACCGCCCCCTCCGTCGCGCCTGTGCGTCGGCGACCGCATCGACGATCCGCTGGTAACCGGTACACCGGCACAGGTTGCCCGCGAGCAGCTCGCGGATGCGCGCGCGCGACGCGCCGGGCTCGCGGTCGAGCGCGGCGATCGCGCACAGCACGATGCCCGGCGTGCAGATCCCGCACTGGGCCGCGCCGTGGTCGATCAGCGCTCGCTGCACATCGGCGAGCACGCCGTCGGCGGCGACCCCCTCGACGGTCACGACCGCGCGGCCGGCGATCTGGGCGACCGGGACCAGGCACGCGTTGACCGGATCGCCATCGACGAGGACGGTACACGCGCCGCACTCCCCCTCGCCGCACCCTTCCTTGGTGCCCGTGAGTCCCAGGTCGCGGCGCAGCACGTCGAGCAGCCGGTCGAGCGGGTCGACATCGACCTCGCAGCGCCGTCCGTTGATGTCGAATGAGATGTTCATACGGCCATCCTCGCGCGCAGCGCACGCTCGATCCGCTCCGGCAGCGCCGGGACGGCGTCGATTGCGACGCCGAGCGCGTCTTCGATCGCGTTGGCGACCGCGGCGGCCGGCCCGTCCATCGGAATCTCGCCCACCCCCTTGGCGCCGTGCGGCCCGTACGGGTACGGCTCCTCCACCAAGATGGTGTCGATCTCGGGTGCGTCCCAGAACGTCGGGATGATGCAGTCGGTCATGCTCGCGTTCACCACGCGGCCATCCCGGTACGCGACTCGCTCCCACAACGCCCAGCCGAGCGCCTGCAGCGTGCCCCCCTCGATCTGGCCCTTCACGATGAGGGGGTGGATCGCCTTGCCGACGTCGACCGCGTGCACGCATCGCTCGATCGCCACCTCGTAGGTGTCCAGATCGACCGCGACGTCGACCAGACACGCGGCCCAGCCGTAGACCGGATACGCGGCTCCCGTGTAGGTCGCGTCGTCCCACTGGATGCCCGGCGGTGGCTCGTAGGTGACCGTCTCGGCCGCCTCTCCTGCCGTGCCGGCGTACGCGCGGGCGACGGCACACAAGTCGCCCGCGTCCATCCCCCGCTCCGCCGCCCACGCCACGAGCCGGTCCCGCAGCGTCGCGGCGGCGCGCTCGACGACGCGCCCGACCACCATGCAGGTGCGCGAGGCCACCGTCGGCCCGCTGTCGGGGACGCGATCGGTCGATGGCTCGGCGACGGTCACGCGGGCCACATCGACGCCGAGCGCGGCCGCCGCGATCTGCGCGAAGGTCGTCACCGCCCCCTGGCCGATGTCAGTCGAGCTGGCGCGCACTTCGAAGCCACCGGTCGGTGTCGTTGCCACCGTCGCCTTGCCCTGCAACCGCGCCTCGCCGCTGCCGGTGAACCCCGCGCCGTGAAAGTACAGCGCGACTCCCCGGCCCCGGCGCTGCTCGCCGGCGGCCGTGCCGAGTCGCTCGGCCGGCTGAGCCGGGTCGGCGGCGCGCGCCGCGACCGCCGCGAGCACGGCCTCGCTGCCCACGCTGAACTCGAGCGTCTGGCCGGTCGCGGTGACGTCTCCGACCCGGAGCATATTGCGCCGCCGCAGTTCGATCGGGTCGAGCTGCAGCGCGCGCGCGGCCTTCGCCATCTGCCGCTCGTAGGCGAACGTGGTCTGCGGCGCGCCGAAGCCGCGGAACGCCCCGTGCGGCGGCGTGTTCGTGGCGACCGCACGGCCGACCACGCGCACGTGATCGAACCGGTACGGCCCCGCCGCGTGCAGCACCGCGCGCGACAACACCACCGGTGACAGCGTGACGTACGCGCCGCCGTCGAGCACCACGTCGACGTCGCACGCGACGGTGCGCCCGTCGCGCGACAGCCCGAGTCGATGGCGTACGCGCGCGGGATGACGCTTGGTCGTCGCGGCGATGTCCTCGGCGCGGTCGTAGACGATCTTGACCGGCGCGCCGGCGGCGCGCGCGAGCAGCGCGGCGTGCGCGGCGATCATCGACGGATACTCCTCCTTGCCGCCGAAACCGCCGCCGGTGACCGCCTGCGTCACGACCACGCGGTCGCCGGTCGTCCCGAACAGCCGCACCAGCGCCTTGTGAACGTAGTAGGGGCACTGCATCGAGCCGATCACGCGGACGGCGTCGCCGTCCCACTGCGCGATCATCCCCTGCGGTTCGATATACATCTGTTCTTGCGCGCCCGTCGTGTACGTGCCCTCGACGACCACGTCGCACGACGCGAGCGCGGCGTCGATGTCGCCACCGCGGCGGATCTCGTAGCGCGCAAACACGTTGTCGTCGCCGTGAAGGAGTACGTCGCCGGCGAGCGAGGCTTCGATCGTGTGGATCGCCGGCAACGGATCGATGTCGACCTCGATGTGGGACAGGGCGGCGGCGGCGAGTTCCGCGGTGGGCGCGGCGACGAGCGCGAGCGGCTCCGCGACGTGGCGAACGCGACCGCCGACCGGCACGAGAGCCGGCTGGTCGTCCTCGATGAGCGCCACCACATTGGCACCGGGGATGTCCGCGGCGGTCACCACGACGACGGCGTCCCAGTCGAACCCGGGCCGGCGCCGGATCGCCCGGAGCACGCCGTGCGGCACATCGCTGCGCAGCGTGCGCCCGATCCAACAGCCCGGCACGCGCAGGTCGTCGACATAGCGGGCGGTGCCGGTCACCTTCGCCGCGCCGTCCACTTTGGGAATCGACGCGCCGACCGCCGCGGTCGCCTTGTCCCGAGACATTCTCCGTGCATACCACGACCGCGCGCGCTGTCGGCGCGGACCGCCGTCAGTGGGCCAGCGCGAACGCGATGGCCGCGGCGAGCGCGCCCGCGACGGCGGCCGCCGCGAGCACGGCCCAACGCGGCCACCGGCTCGGCGCGAGCACCGCGCCTCCGCGCGCTCGGGCGGCGTGTACCGAAACGCCACCGCTCGCGCCGGGCCGCACCGGTGACGGGACCGCGCCGGCCGCGCGGCGCGGCGGCTCGCTCGCCCTCGGCCATCGGCGCGGCGTCGGGGGCGTCGCGCGGGGCGTGAGCAGTGCGCGCAGATCGCGCGGCTTGTCTCGCCGGTCGAGCACGGTGACGACCTCGCCGTCGTCAGGGTGTAGCACGACGCGGCCCCGCGCGGCCGGGTCGATCGCCGCCGCTTGTGCTGGACCGGGCGCTCGCCGGCCGGCCGGTAGCGGTTCCGGAGCGTTCGCCGGCGCGGCGGCCGCCGCCCCGCGCGCACCGGCTCGGCCGGCGGCAGCCGCGTCCCACGCCGGAGTGCCGCCCCGCCCGCCGTCGGTCCCGCGCGGCGGCAGGTGGACGCCGGCGGCCCCGAGTGGGCTCCGCGCCATCGCGTGCGCGGCGCGGGGCGCCCGCCGGGTCGGCGCCACTCCGCGTGTGGTGGGCGTCGGGTCGTCGCCGGTGTCCAGGCGCGCGTCGCCGTCGACGATCTCCAGGTCGACCTCGAGGTCGTCGACGGCGCCGACGCCCCACGGGACCGTCGCGGACCGGCGCGGCGAAGGAGCGCGCTCGGACGGGTCCTCCGCGCGCGCTACGCGCTCGGCCCATGCAGCCACGTCCCGCGGGCTGTGGTGCAGGCGGAAGCGGAGCGCCACGTCGACGAGCGCGTCGCGCATGGCGCCCGCCGTCTGCCAGCGATCGTCCGGTTCGGGCGCGAGCGCGCGCAGCACCACCGCGTCGATCTCGGGCGGGCAGTCGGCGCTGCGCCGCGACGGCGGCTCCACCGCCCCGCACATGATCTGCCGGAGCGTCTGGTAGTCGTCGCGAATCGGGAACAGCCGCCGTCCGGTCACGAGTTCGTAGGCGATGACCCCCGCCGAGAAGATATCCGAGCGCGCATCGACGTCGCGCGCGCGCAGCGCCTCGGGCGACATGTAGCCGGTCTTGCCCTTGACGAGGCCGCTGTGCGTGCGCAGGTCGGCAGTCGCCGCCTTCGCGATGCCGAAGTCGATGATGCGCACGTGCCCCGCGTCGTCGACCATCAGGTTCGACGGCGACAGATCGCGGTGCACGATGCCCAGCGACCGCCCGTCGGGGCCGCGCAAGCCGTGTGCATAGTCGAGCGCTTCGCACAGCTCGGACAGCACGGCGATCGACACGCCCAGCGGCGGCGGCCCGACGCGGCGCATCGCGCGCAGCAGCGCCAGCAGCGTCTGCCCGCGAATGTACTCCATCGCGAGGTAGTGGATGTCGCCGATCTTGCCGAAGTCGTGCACGCGCACGATGTTCGGGTGCCGGAGCATCGCCGCGAGCCTGGCCTCGCGCGCGAACTGGCGAACGAACGACGGATCGTCGGCGAGGTGAGGCAGCATGCGCTTGACGGCGACCTCCAGCTCCACCCCCGCGTGGCCGACCGCGACGGCGCGAAACACCTCCGCCATCCCGCCGACGCCGAGGCGCTCGAGCAGCCGGTAGCGACCGAACATCTCTCCGCCCACCCAGGTCACGGAGCGGATTCTATGCGCCGCGGCCGTTCATGACGAACGAAGGTTGCGCACATAAAAAGTTCCCTGCCCGCGCGCCCGCCCGCGCCGGCGTCGCGGCGGCCCCGCGCCTCCGCCGGCCGCGGTACCCCCGCGCGCGGAGAGCCTCGCCGTCCCATCGCCGGCGCCGCCGGCCCGCCGCGACTGCTACGCTCCGCGCATGCACGGCCCTCGCCGCCCTCGCACGGACCGCCCCGCCTCCGGCCGCGGCACCGCGGCCAACCCCGCGGGCCGTTTCGCCAGCGAGCGCGTCGTGCCCGTCGACGACGGCTGGACCCCGAGCGACGCGCCCGCGCCGCCGATCCGAACGCAGCTCACCCCGGAGCGCAGCCGGTCGATCATCACGACCAACGACTCTCCGGACGTCCCGTTTTCGCGGTCGATCAACCCCTACAAGGGATGCGAGCACGGCTGCGTGTACTGCTTCGCGCGGCCGACCCACGCCTACCTCGACCTGTCGCCCGGTCTCGACTTCGAAAGCCGCATCGTCTACAAGCCCGACGCCGCGCGCCTGCTCGAGCGCGCGTTGCGCAAGCCGGGGTACCGGCCCGAGCCGATCGCGCTCGGCGCCAACACGGACCCGTACCAGCCGGCCGAGCGCGAGCTGCGCATCACGCGCGCGCTGCTCGAGGTGCTCGCCGCCTATGCCCATCCGGTCGGCGTCGTCACCAAGTCGAACCTCATCCTGCGCGACACCGATTTGCTCGCCGACCTCGCTCGCCGCGGCCTGGCGCACGCGCTGATCTCGATCACGACGCTCGACCGCGACCTCGCACGCCGCCTGGAGCCGCGCGCGCCGACTCCGGACCGCCGGCTCGACGCGGTGCGCGCCCTCGCCGATGCGGGCGTCCCGGTCGGCGTGCTCGTGTCGCCGATCATCCCGGCGATCAACGACGGCGAGATCGAAGCGATTCTCGAAGCCGCCGCCGCCGCCGGTGCCCGCGCCGCCGGCACGATCCTCGTGCGCCTGCCGCACGAACTCAAAGACCTGTTCGAAGGCTGGCTGGACGACCACTACCCGCTGCGCAAGCCGCGCGTGCTCGCCCGCATCCGCGACGCGCGCGGCGGCCGGCTGTACGACAGCCGCTGGGGCACGCGGATGCGCGGCGTCGGACCGTACGCCGATCTGCTGCGGCGCCGGTTCGACGTCGCCGCCCGCCGGCTCGGGCTCGACCGGGAGCTGCCCCCGCTCGACGCCGGCCAGTTTCGCGTCCCGCCGCGCGCCGGCGATCAGCTCGCGCTGTTCGACGGCTGAGCGCCGCGCACGACATCACACGAACAGCATCTGGGCGCCCTCGGTGAGGTCGATGAAGTCCATCGCCGTCAGCACGTCATCGACCTCGTCGATCAAGTCCTCGCGCTTGACGTCGAACATCTGCATCGCCAGCTCGCACGCGTACAGCTTCGCCCCCGAGTCCTTGAGGATCTGGAGAAATTCGCGCACGGGCGGGATGTCGAGTTCGGCCATCTTCTTGCGCATCATCTTGCTGGTGACGTGCTCCATGCCGGGCAGGCCGCCGACCAGCGTCGGGATCGGCAGCGACGGATTGCCCACGGTGGACACGTGCAGATCGTCCACCTTCTCCTTGCGGATCAGGTCCAGCCCCCAGAAGGTGAAAAACAGGCTCGCGTCGTGACCGGCCATGCGGGCGGCGTTCGCCAACACGAGGCCCGGATAGGCCATGTCGAGGCTGCCCTTGGAGCAGATGATCGCGAGATGCCGCGGGGGCGGTTCGGCGGCCGGACGGTCGCCGGGGCCGGCCTCGCTCGCAACGGCGTCGGTGTGGATGGCAGTCATGGGTCCCTCCCGTGGATGGTGTTGGTTGCAGTCAAAACGGTCGCCGGCGAGACGGTGGCGCCGCGCGCGAGCCGGTCACAGGCAGGACTTCGGCTTCGGCACGCCGGCGAGCTGCGCGATCCGCTTGCCCGGAGCCTTGGGAAACAGCCGGTAGATGTCCTTCATCCCCGTACCGGTTTCCTTCGACACGCGGCGCAGCCCGGGCGTCTTGCCGGTCGCGATCGCGTCCTCGCGGACGAAATTGATCAGCTTCCAGTGCTCGGGGGTGAGTTCGAGGCCCTCGGCCCGCGCGAGCGCCTCCGCATACGCGGGCGTCCAGTCGTTGACCCATTCCTGATCGTTGGTTGCAGTGACAGCGGTCATGACATCCTCCTGTCGTTGGTTCGCGTCGTCGCAGGCGGGCTACGCCGCGAGATCGGTGCCCTCGACCTCGTCGGGCGGCACCTTGCCGGCCATCGACATCGCGGCGGGCACCGGGATCGCGCGGCCGGGCAACAGCAGGTTCCAGTACGCCCAGCGGAACGCGAGCTTGCCCCAGTGGTTGATCCGGCTCTCCTTCAGCAGCCGGAACGGGCCGACGTGCGGTCGCGGGAACCGACCGGGCAGCGGCTCGACGTCGTAGTTGAAGTCGATCAGCATCGCCTTGCCGAACCCGGTTTCGACGAAGCAGTTGGCGTGGCCGTCGAACGTCGGCTCGGGCGGCTCGCCGCGCACCGCGCGCAGCAGGTTGTCCTCGAGCATCTCGGCCTCGAAGTGAGCCACCGAGCCGGCCTTGGATGCCGGCACGTCGGTCGCGTCCCCGAGGACGAAGATCCGCTCGTGGTCCCGCGCCGCGAGGGTGCGCGGATCGGTCGGCACGAACGCGAGTTCATCGCCGATTCCCGACTGCTCCACCCACGCCGCGCCCGAGTGCGTCGGGATCGACACGAGCAGGTCGTAGTCGACGGTGCGTTCGTCCCAGCTCACCAGCTTGCGCGCTTCGCCGTCGACCGTGCCCGTGCTGAATTGCGACACGACCTCGACGCCCTTGCGGGCGAGCAGATCCCCGAGCAGCCGCGACGCGATCGGGCGGGTGAACGCGCCGTCGAGCGGCGTCACGTACACCAGGTCGACGCGATCCCGGATCCCCTTGCGGGTGAAGTACGCGTCGGCGAGGAACGCGAACTCCAACGGCGCGACGGGGCACTTGATCGGCATCTCGACGACGTTGATCGCCAGCCGGCCGCCGTGGAACCGGTCGAGCGCCGCGCGCAGCGCCACCGCGCCGTCGAGCGTGTAGAAGTCGAACGCCGTGTCCCGCCAGCCCGGCCCGGTGAGCCCGTCGACCAGGTCCGGGCGAACGCGCGCCCCCGACGCGACGACGAGCCAGTCGTAGGCGAGCGCGTCGCCGGACGAAAGCCGCACGGTTCGCGCGGCCGGGTCGACCGCGACGACGGCGTCGCGGACCCAACGGACCGCGGCGTCGAGGGTGCGCTCGCGCGGTCGGACGAGCCCGTGTTCGTCGCGCGCGCCGAACGGCAAGAACAGCAGGCCGGGTTGGTATAGATGATCGGTTTCGGGGTCGACCACGGTCACCCGCCAGCCCGCGTCCAGCCGGCGCACCATTCGATTGGCGAGGGTCGTGCCCCCGGTGCCCGCGCCGATGATGACCAGTTCCTTCATGGCGTCACCTCTTCGTTGTCGCCATCGGGTAACGCAAGGGTGAGGCCACAATCTAACCATTTGAAATCACGTGTATCCTTGATTTTTTCGAGCCAACGGTCGCAACACATCGTTTCACCGTGAAACACTACGATTCACGAATGCGAGACGAAATGTTTCAGACGACTCCGCCGTCGTGGGCCGCCGTGGACGCGGCCTTCGCGGCCCTCGGACGCGCGGTCTTGCTCGCGGACGCCACCGGGCGGGTCGTTTACGCGAGCGACGCGCTCGACCGGCTCGCGTGTGCCGGCGCGTGTGCCCGCGCGACCGGCAAGCCGATCGACGCGCTCCTCGGCCCGGGCCTGCTCGCCGCCCCCGACGGCAGCGTCGAACGGCTCGCCCCGGGCGAGCGCCGCGAAGGCCGCCGCGCGTTTTTGCACTGCCCGCACACCGGCGCCCAGCTCGTGTCCGTCACGGTGGCCGGCGTGCGGGAAGGTCAGCTGCCGGCCGCGCCGGCCGACGCGCGCTATTTGATCGTGGTCCGGCCCGCCGAGCAGGACGACGACCTGCACGCCTCGGCGGCGGCGGTCGCCGCGGGCCTGGTCGCGCGGTCCCCCGCCATGCTCGCGATCGTGCGCACCATCGAGGCGCTTCGCCAGAGCGAGGCGACGACGCTGATCACGGGCGAAAGCGGCACCGGCAAGGAGGTCGTCGCCCGCGCGATCCACGCCACGTCGCCGCGCCGGCGCGGCCCGTTCGTCGCGATCAACTGCGGGGCGTTGCCGCCCGGAGTACTCGAAAGCGAGCTGTTCGGCCACGCGCGCGGCGCGTTCACGGGCGCCGTCCGCGACCGCGCGGGGCATCTGGAAGCCGCCGCCGGCGGCACCCTGTTTCTCGACGAGATCGGAGACCTGCCGCTTCCGTTGCAGGTCAAACTGCTGCGGGTCTTGCAAGAGCGCCAGTTCCCCCGCGTCGGCGAGACGCGACTGCGGCCGTTTACCGCCCGCGTGATCGCCGCGACGCACGTGGACCTCGAATCGGCCGTCGCCAACGGCTCGTTCCGCGACGACCTGTATTATCGGCTGCGCGTGATCCCGATCGCGATCCCGCCGCTGCGCGAGCGGCCCGAGGATCTCGAGCCGCTGGTGCGCGCGCTGCTCGGCCGGGTGTGCGCGCGCACCGGCCGCCAGGTGGCGCTCGCGCCCGACGCGATGGCGGCGCTGGCCCGGTACGACTGGCCGGGCAACGTGCGCGAGCTCGAAAACGCACTCGAGTATGCGGTGGCGCTGTCGACGGGACAGACGATCCACGTCGACGACCTGCCGGAGACGGTACGGCACGGGGCGGCCGCGTGCACCGCGCCGGAAGCCGCGCAGGCGGCCGGCGGGGACGCATCGCCGGCGGCGCGGCCGCCCCCCCCGGCCCGTCCGCCCGCCCGGCCGGCGGCGGCCTCCACCGGGCGGACGACGGCCGACGCCGGCGAGGCCGCGCGCGTGCGCGCCGCGCTCGACGCCCACCGCTGGAACCGGACGGCGACGGCGCGGGCCCTCGGCATCAGCCGGTCCACGCTGTGGCGCAAGATGCGCGCGCTCGGCCTGTAGCCGGCGGGCGAGCGGGAATATTCCGCGGAGTCGGCCGGTTGCGCCGCAAAAACGCCGGTGTTAGATCGGCGAGCGGACATCCCCATGATTCAGGTCCAGAATCTCGCGAAGTTCTACGGCGGCAAGCGCGCCCTCGGGCCGGTGTCGTTCGACATCGAAGACGGCGAGTGCGTGGGCTTTTTGGGTCTCAACGGCGCGGGCAAGACCACGGCGCTGCGCATCCTCGCGTGCGACCTGCGCCCGTCCTCTGGGAGCGTGCGCGTCGGCGACATCGACGCCGTTCGCGATCCCCACGAGGTCCGCAAGCTGGTGGGATTCCTGCCGGAGACGCCGCCGGTGTACCCGGAGATGACCGTCGGCGACTACCTGGCGTTCGCCGGCCGCCTGCGGGGCATGGGCAAAGAGGACCTCCGCCGGCGCATCCCGGAGGTCGAGGACCTCACCCACCTGCGCGACGTACACGACGACCTGATCGCCACGCTGTCGCACGGCTACCGCCAGCGCGTCGGCGTGGCCCAGGCGATCGTCCACAATCCGACGCTGCTCATCCTCGACGAGCCGACCCGCGGCCTCGACCCGGTGCAGATCGTGGAGATGCGCAACATGATCCGCGCGCTGCGGGACCAGCACACGGTCATCCTGTCGAGCCACGTCCTCACCGAGGTGAGCAAGACCTGCGACCGACTGCTTGTCCTCGGCAACGGCACGATCGTCGGGTCGGGCAGCGAAACCGACCTGTCGGCCGACGTGCTCGCGAGCCGCCACATCCTGGTCGCGGTGCGGCCGTCCGGCGAGGTCTACCGCGACGCCGCCAGCGCGTCGCAGTCTCAAGCGACCAAGGCGATCCGCGAGTGCGTCGAGGGCGTCGAGGGCGTCACCGGCGTGACGGCCACCGGCGTGACCGACGGCGCAATCGAGTTCGATGTCACCGCCACCGACGACGTCAGAGCCGCTCTCAACCGCGCCCTCGTCGAGGCGGGGCACGACGTGATCCGCCTCGACCGGGTCGAGCGCGAACTCGAGAACATCTTCCTGCAGCTCGTCCACGGAGGGTCCGATGCGCAAAGCCGCGATCATCTATCGGCGTGAGCTGGGCGCGTACCTCAAGTCGCCGACCGGCTACATCGTCTCCGCCGCGGTGCTGTTGATCCAGGGCATCCTGTTTTACACACAGGCCCTCGGTCCGCGCGGCGGCGCGCGCCTGTCCGGCGAGGTCCTCAGCCACTTCTTCATGTGGGCCAGCGGGCCGACCGCGGTCGGTGCCCTCGTGCTGTCGCTGCGGCTCGTCGCGCAAGAACGGCAGACCGGCAGCCTCGTGTTGCTGAACACGTCGCCGGTGCGCGAAGCGGAGGTCGTCGCGGGCAAGTTTTTCGCCGCGTTCACCTTCCTCGCCGGTGCGACCCTGCTGAGCTTCTACCTGCCGATGTTGATCCTCGTCAACGGCAAGATCTCGCTCGCGCACGTCGTCGCGGGGTACAGCGGCCTGTTGCTGTTCGGCGCCGCGTGCCTGGCGATCGGGATGTTCGCCACCGCGGTCGCCCCCGACCAGCTCATCGCGGCCGTCGTCGGCGGGATCCTCACCGCCGCCCTGTACTTCGCCTACTACCTCGCCAAGGAGATGTCGCCGCCGCTGCGGGGCGTCTTCGAAGGCATCGCGATCTGGCACAAACATTACTGGCCGTTCATGCGCGGCATCGTGCACCTGCAACACGTGGTCTACTACCTGGCCATCATCTACTTCTTCCTGGTGCTCGCCACCAAGACGCTGGAGGCGCGGCGATGGCGGTAAACGCGCGGCGGTGCCCCTGGTGGCTCACGTGGGCGTTCTTCGGCGCCCTCGTGGCGGTCTTCGTCGGCGAGCGCCCGCTGGGCGACACCGGCGTGTGGCGCGCGGTCTTCTCGGGCGCCGGATTCGGCTTCGCCGTGATCGCGACAGCGTGGCGCGCGTGGGCGTGGCTCGGCTCGCGCGGCGACCGGCGGCGCATCCACGGCATCCTGCTGGCCGGCTACGCTGGGTCGGTGGCCGCGCTCGTCCTGTACTTCCTCGGCAGCGACCTGATCGCGCCGGAGCCGTCGCGGCTGTGGAGCGCGACGCGCGCGGCGTGGCCGATCCTGTTGGCGTGCTCGCTGTTGCCCGCGCTGGCGGCACAGTGGGCCATCGGATCGCCGCGCGCCGCGGTGAGCAGCGACTTCGACGAGGCGCGCGTCGAAGCGCTCCGCGTCGTCGAGCTGGCGGTGTCCGCCCTCGACGTGGCGGTCGTCGCCAGCTTCCTGTTCCTCGCCGTGTTCATCGCCAAAGAGCGCGACACGAAGTGGGACGTGAGCTACTTCAAGACGTCCGCCCCGGGTTCGGCCACGGTCAACATGGTGTCGAGCCTCGACGACAAGCTCCAGGTGTTGTTGTGGTTCCCTCCGGTCAACGAGGTCAAGGACGAGGTCGAGGGCTACTTCACGGCGCTGGCCGCCAAGACCGGCAAGGTCGAGATCCAGCTCAAGGACCGCATGGTCGACCCGGCGCTGGCCAAGAAGTACCGGGTGAGCAAGGACGGCATCGTCACCCTCGTCAAGGGCGATCAGCACCGCAACATCACGCTCGACGACGATATCGCCCGGGCGCGCGCCAAGCTGCGGGAACTCGACGGCGAAGTCCAGAAGGCATTCATGAAAATCGCGCGCGCGGCGCGCACGGTGTACTTCACGGTCGGGCACGGCGAACTCAACGACCCGAACGCGCGTCCGAAGGGCGTGCGCGATCCGTTCTCGCAAGTGCGGGCGATTCGCGACCTGATGACGATGCTCAACTATCGGGTCAAGGACCTCGGCCTGCGGCAAGGGCTCGCGCAAGACGTGCCGGACGACGCGGCGCTCGTGATGATCCTTGGCCCGACGGTGCCGTTCATGGACGCCGAGCTCGACGCGCTCGACCGGTATCTGGCCAAGGGCGGCGCTGTGTTCATGGCGCTCGAACCGAACACCGAGGTCCAACTCGGGCCGCTCGCCCACCGCCTCGGCATCGAGCTGAACTCGGCGCCGCTGGCCGACGACCGCCAGTTCGTGGTCAAGGACCGGAGCCCCGCGGACCGGTTGAACATCGTCACCGACCAGTTCTCGTCGCACGCATCGATCACGTCGCTGTCGCGAGCGCGCGCGGGCTCGGGCATCTTGCTGCTCGGCGCGGCGTCGCTCGACGAGGCAGACTGGGGCGATGCGTGGACCGCCGAGAAGCCAAAGCGAACGTTCGTCGTCAAGTCGCTGGCGTCGACGTTCCGCGACGAAAATCGCAACTACCAGTTCGACGCGGACAGCGAAAAGCGCGCCGCCTACAACTTGATGGCCGCGATCGAGGGGCCGAAGCCGGCAGACGACAACAACTCGGGCGACGGCGAAGGCGACCAAAAGGACGCGACCAAGCGCGACGACCAGCCGCGGCGGATGCGCGCCTTCGTCGTCACCGACGTTCACTTGTTGTCCGACGGCGTACTCGCGCAGATCCAGCTCAACGGCAACCTCGTGCTCGACGCGCTCAAGTGGGTGAGCGGCGACGAGGAGTGGTCGGGCGAGGTCGAATCCGAGAAGGACGTGCCGATTCAGCACACCAAGGACAAGGACGTCGTGTGGTTCTACACCACGATCGCCGGCGCTCCGCTGCTCGTGCTCGGCGCCGGCCTGCTCGGCGTGCGCCGCCTGCGCCGCCGCCGGAGGAAGCAGTCATGAAGCGCGGACCGATCATCCACGGCGTTCTGCTCGTCGCCACGGCGGCGTTCGCCTACCAGACGTGGACGCGCGACAAGACCGTCAAAGTCGAACGCGCCCAGTTCGTACTGTGGGATGGACGGCCGGCCGATATCGTGTCGGTGGACTACGACGTCAAGGACAAGCGCACCATTCACATCGAGCGCCGCAGCGATGACCAGGGCAGCTATCTGTGGGGCATCGCCACGCGCACGACCATCATCCCCGCCAAGAAGTCCGCGCCGGGCGGCGACCAGGCCGGCGCGGGCGCGCGCGACGCCGGCGTGGCCGAGCCCGAGCCCCAGCCCGAGGTCAAGACCACCACCAAGGAGTTCCCGGTCGGGGAGTCCGGCGACAAGCTGCTGGAGGGGCTTGCGCCGATGCGGGCGCTGCGCGAGCTGGGCGCGCTCACCGACGAACAGCGCAAGGAATACGGTCTCGAGGACGCCGGGACCCAGCTCACGGTGAACTTCCAGTCCGGCAGTCACACCCTGATCCTCGGCGGTCGCGTCTACGGCGGCAAC
>RFGE01000271.1 GCA_003696105.1 Deltaproteobacteria bacterium
GCGAGGTTGCGAGATGCGAGGCGAGGTTCGGCGCACGCCCGAAGCGCACGAGGGCGCGTATAAACATACGGAACCGAAGGGCGCGAGGACGTACGCCGAAGATCGCCCGCAGATCGCGACCGCAGCCAGCGGCTATGCGCAACAGCCTCCTAGACCTCGCCGCCGGCGAGGGGCGCAACGCGCTGTGGCTCGCCGAGCGCGGCTGGGACGTGGAGGCGGTGGACTTCGCCGAGCGCGCGCTCGAGCGCGGCCGCGCCCTCGCGGCGCGGCGCGGCGTCCGCGTCCGCTGGCGCAACGAGGACCTCACCGCGTGGGCGTCCGAGGCGCGCGCGTACGACCTCGTGTTGATCGCCTACTTGCACCTGCCGTGGGATGCGATGCGCCCCATCCTCGAGCGCGCTGCGGCCGCCGTCGCGCCGGGCGGTACGCTGCTGTTGGTCGGACACGACCGGCGCAACCTCACCGAGGGCTACGGCGGTCCGCCGTCGGCCGCCGTGCTCTACGGACCCGACGACGTGGTGTCGGCGCTCGGCGATTTGCGCATCGAGCGGGCCGAGACGGTCGAGCGCGAAGTGGCGACCGGCGAGGGGCCTCGCGTCGCCCTCGACGTGCTCGTCCGCGCCCGCCGCGAGCGGTGAGGCCAGGCCCCCGCCGCCTTTGGCGGCGAGATGCGAGCGGAGCGCCACGCGCCGATCCCGGCGCCGCGTGCGGCCGGCGGCGGTCGGCCCGAGCGACCGGACGGACGAGCCGGCTCGGCGCTGCACAACCGCGTGATCCGTGGCCAAACCCACTCCGTCGGGGAGCCCGCAGCGGCCGAGCCGCGCCCTGGCGCGCGCGGCGGCGCGGGAGCCGTCGACTCCGCATCACCGGGCGCCCACGGCCGGCAGATTGCACAATCTGCTTGACACGTGAACGAATATTCATGAGTGTGAACCTCGATTCAACTAATGGGAGTGCGCCGACAGCAACGCGGGCGCCCCGGCACACGGGGAACGAGGGGCGGCAGCGCCCCGCGCGGCGCGCTGCGCGACCGGGCCCGCGCCGTGATCCGCGATGCGATGCTGGACGCGGCCGAGCGGGTGTTCGCGACGGCCGGATACCAGGGCGCGCGGATGGTCGACGTCGCCGCCGCCGCGGGCGTCGCGACGGGCACCTTATACAACTACTTCGAGAACAAACAGACGCTGTTTCAGTCGCTTGTCGAGCGTCGGCTCGCCGAGTACAACGCGCGCATCGCCGCGGCGTGTGCGGCGGTGTCCGCGCCCGACGACGAACTTCGTGCGCTCGTTCGCGTGTCGTTCGAGTTCCTCGACGCGCACCGCGCCATCTATCGGGTCTTCGCCGAACTCGGCGGCGGATCGATGATGGGTGTGCGGGTCGTGGGCGGGGCGGCCGCGGCCGCGCTGCAGGAGGAGTACCTGCGCACGTACCAGCGCGTGGTCGCCCATCTGCTCGCGGCCGGCCGGCTGCGGACGGATGCTCCGGCCGGCCAGATCACCGCGTTCTTGATCGGGACGATGACCGGCGCGGTCCAGGACTGGATGATGACCGGCGACGCGGCCCCGCTGTCGGCGCGCGCGGCACTCGTCTGCGACCTGTTTCTTTCGGGCGCGGGAGCCAAGCCATGAACCGAATCGTTGCGATATCAACCCTTGCGTTGGCGCTCGCGGCGCGCGCACGGCCGGCGGCGGCCGACCGCCTCACGTTTGATGCCGTCGTCGACATCGCGCTGTCCGACAGTCCAGACCTGGCGATCGCCAACGTCGCCGTGTCCGCGGCCAATACGCATCTCGAGTCGACGCGCGCTCTGTATTGGCCGCGCGTGTCGGTCGACGGCAACGCCCTGATGTGGGGCAGCGACATCGCGTTCGACATCCCCGTGCCGTGTGCCGACGATCCGGCGACTCCGGCCAACGAATGCCCGATGGGCGTGGCGCTGCAATCGGTCACCGTGCGCGATCGCGTGACGGCGAACGCGAAGGTCACGGCGACCCAGGGGATCACGCCCCTGTGGGTGATCGCCGAGATGGTGGACGCCGACGAGGCGGCCGTCGCCGTCGCCGAGGCCGAGCGCGCGACCGCGCGGCTGGAAGTGGCATACCGCGCGGCGGAGGGCTACGTGCGGCTGCTGCAGGCCCAGGCCGCCCGTTCGATCGCCGAAACCGGCGTCGCCCAGCTCGAAGCGCACCTCGAGCGCGCGCGCGCGTTGCACGACGGCGGCGTGCTCGAGCGCGTGGACGTGATGCGCATCGAGGCGGCGCTCGCCGAGGCGAGACAGCGGGCGATCGCCGCCGCTCGCGGCGTCGGCATCGCCCGCGATGCGCTCATTTTCACGCTGGGGCTCGCGCGCGACGCGGACGTCGACATCGCCGACGACCTGCCCGCGACGCCGCCACCGCCGCCCGCGCTCGACGGCGGTGCGGTCGACGACGCGGCGGAGCATCGGCCCGAGGTCGCCGCGACACGCCAGCGGGTCGCCCAGGCCCGCGCGGCGGCTCGCATCGAGCAACTTCAGCGGTTGCCGCGCGTCTACGCCGTGGCGACCTATCAGCGCACGGAGGGCGGCGGTACGTTTCAGGCGGCTGACGACTGGTTCGTCGGCGTCACCCTGCAGTGGGACGCGTGGGACTGGGGGCACCAGCGCAAGCGCGCCGCCGCGGCCGCACTGGACGCCGAGCGCGCCAAGCTGGCGGCGGCGCGGCATCGCGATCGGGTTCGCCTCGAGATCGCGCGCGCCGCCGCCGACGCCCGGTCGGCCTACGGCGCGGTCGCGGTCGCCGCCGCCGGGCTCACGGCTGCCGAGGAGGCGTTTCGGATCCGGCGCGAGCGGTTCGACGCGGGCGCGCTCACCGCGACCGATTTGCTCGACGCCGAGACGGAGGTGACCCGCGCTCGGCTCGGCTACGCCAGCGCGCGCTACGACTACTACCTCGCGCTGGTCGCGCTCGCGCGCGCGACCGGCCGGCTGCCGGGACCGTTCGTCACCGGCGGAAAGTGATGCAAGCCCGATGCGTGGACGACGATGGACCGCAGTGAGTTTGGCCGCGCTGGCGCTCGGCGCCGCCGCGTGTAGCCAGGAGAGTTCCGGCCCCGGCATCCCGCCGGCCGCCGGCCCGGGCGCGCCGCCGCGCGAGCCGTTGCCGGCGATCGCGGGCTCCGCCGACCGGGCCGCGGCGCCGGCGGCGGCGAACGTGACGACCGGCACCACGTTTCCGATCCGGTCGGCGCAGATTGGCCCCAACATGTCCGGCGTCATCGCCAAGCTCCCGGTCGACGAGGGGGACCGGGTGCGCAAGGGCGACCTGCTGTTTCGCCTGCGCACGACCGACTTGAGCCTGCGGGTGCAGCAGGCGAAGGCGGCGCTCGATGCGGCGCGCGTGCGGCTGGACGCGGCCAAGCGAGAGTACGACCGCACGCGCCGACTGTTCGACAACAACGCGGTCGATCAGGCGACGTGGGAGCGGGTACAGGCCGAGTACGACGGCGCGCGCGCCGGCGTCGCGGCCGCCGAGGCCGCGCTCGCCGTCGCCAACCAGGCGCTGGCGGACGCGAGCGTGCGGTCGCCGATCGACGGCGTCGTCACGCGCCGGTTCAAGAACGTCGGCGAAATGGTCACGATGATGCCGCCGACGGTCGTGCTCGTGGTCGAGGACCATTCGGAACTCGAACTCCGGTTCAACCTGCCCACGCGGGTGGCCGCGCACGTGAAGGTCGGCGACCCGGTCACGGCGCGGTTCGACGTCACCGGGGCGACGCGTGTCGCCGAGGTGAGCCGGATCAGCCCGAACGTCGACCCGCGGACGCGCACGGTCGAGGTCACCGCGCGACTACACAACGAAGACGGCGCGCTCAAAGCCGGCATGCTCGCCAAGGTCGAGCTGCGCGACGGCGGCGCGGCGGAGAACGCCCGGTGAGACTCGCCGATACCGCAATCCGGCGGCCGGTGTTCGCCGTCATGCTGATCGCGGCGTTGGTCGTGTTCGGCGTGTTCAGCTATCCGAATGTCGGCGTCGACCTGTTCCCGAACGTCGAGTTTCCCGTCGTCACCGTGACGGTCGTCTATCCCGGCGCGGACCCGGCGTCGATGGAATCGAAGGTCGCCGATCCGATCGAGGAGACCCTCAACACGATGGCCGGGATCAAGACGCTGCGCTCGGTCAACCTCGAGAGCGTCTGCCAGATCTTGATCCAGTTCGACCTGGACGTGGATCCGGACACCGCCGCGCAGGATATTCGCGAGCGGATCTCGGCGATCGAGCGCAACCTACCCAGTGGGATCGAACCGCCGGTGGTTCAGAAGTTCGACGTCGGCGCGGCGCCGATCATGTCGATCGCGCTGTCGGGCGACCTGCCGGCCCGCGACCTCACGCGCATCGCAGACGAGGTGGTCAAGGAGCGGATTCAGCGCCTCCGCGGCGTCGGCTCGGTCGAGTTGATCGGCGGACGCGATCGCGAGATTCAGGTCTTCGTCGATCCGGCCAAGCTCGCCGGCCGGGGATTCACCGTCGCGGACGTCGCGGCGGCGCTCCAGGCGCAGAACGTCGAGCTTCCGGCGGGGCGCATCGAGGAGGGCCCGCGCGAACTGACCGTCAAGACCAGGGGCGAGGTGCGGTCTGCCCAGGAGATCGCCGACATCGTCATCACCGGCGTCGGCGGGGCGACGATCCGCGTCGGCGACGTCGCGACCGTGGTCGACGGCACCGAGGAGGCGCGGTCGTGGTCGTCGATGGACGGCGTGTCGGCCGTGGCGCTCGTCGTCCGCAAACAGTCCGGGGCGAACACGGTCGCTGTGGCCCGCGCCGTTCGCGCGGAACTCGCGAAGCTCGCCCCGCGCGTCGAACGCGACGGAGTGCGCATCGCGATCCCGAGCGACACGTCGACCTACGTCGAGACCGCGATCGGCGACGTGCAGTTCGACGTCTGGTTCGGTGCGGCGCTGGCCGTCGTGATCATCTTGTTTTTCCTGCACGACTTCCGAGCCACGCTGATTAGCGCCATCGCCATCCCGAGTTCGCTCATCGCGACCGTGGCCTTCATCGACGTGATGGGGTTCACGTTCAACAACATGACCATGCTCGCGCTGTCGCTGTCGGTGGGCATTCTGATCGACGACGCGATCGTCGTGGTCGAAAACATCTACCGTCACTTTGCCCAGGGGAAGCGGGCCGAGGTCGCGGCGTCCGAGGCGACCGATGAGATCGGTCTCGCTGTGTTGGCCACGACGGCGACGATCCTGGCCGTGTTCGTGCCGGTGGCGTTCATGAAGGGGCTGATCGGCCGGTTCTTCTTCCAGTTCGGCTTGACCGTGAGCTTCGCGGTGTCGGTGTCGACCCTCGTGTCGCTGACGCTTACCCCGATGCTGTCGTCGCGACTGCTGCGCGTGCAGCAGCGGCCGCCGAACGTGCTGTTTCGCGGGTTCAACCGGATGATCGACGCGACCACGCGCGCGTATCGCCGGTTGCTCGACGCGGCGCTGCGCCACCGGATCGTCACGCTCGCGATTGCGGGGGCGTCGTTCGTGGGCGCGATCGCGCTGGTCGCGCAGGTGGAGGCCGAGTTCATCCCGCCGGAGGACCGCGCGGAGTTCGACGTCACGATCGAACTGCCGACCGGCACGTCGCTGGCGGCGACGACCGCGTTCGTCGAAGCGGTCGCGCGCGACCTTCGCGCCCACGGCCCCGGCGTGGTGGGGACGTTCGTCACCGTCGGCGGCGGGTCGCGCGCGGAGATCAACAAGGGGAGCATTCGCGTGCTGATGACCCACCATTCCCAGCGGTCCTTTCACCAGGAGGACGCGATGGCGTGGGTGCGGCGTCGCTACGAGGACGTCCACGGCGCGCTGGTCACCGCGACGCCGGTCGCGCAGGTCGGTGGCGACAGCGGGTTTCGCCAGCAGGCGGTGCAGTTCAACATTCGCGGCTCGGACCTGGACGAGCTGGAGGCGGCCGCAAACGCGCTGGTCGCCGAGTTGCGCAAGGTGCCGGGGTTCGTCGACCTGGACACCACGCACCGCAGCGGCAAGCCGGAACTCGCGATCGAGATCGACCGGGATCGCGCGGCCGCGCTCGGCGTTCCGGTCGCCACGATCGCCACCACGATCCGCGCGCTGCTCGCCGGAGACAAGGTCACCGAACTCAAGGACGGCACCGATATCTACGATGTGATTCTGCGGCTGCCCGACGAGGACAAGCGCGGATTCGAGCGGCTCGCTAACCTGGCGGTGCGGTCCACGACCGGGCAACTCATCGACCTGGCGAGCGTCGTTGCCGTCGACCGCACGACGGGGCCAGCGCAGATCGAGCGCCAGAGCCGGCAGCGCCAGGTCACTGTGCTCGCGAACCTCGAGGGGTTGCCGCTCGGTCGCGCAATCCAGATCATCGAGGCCAAGGCGGCGGAGGTGGTCCCCGACCACCTGACCACCGACTACGCCGGCATGGCGGAGATCATGGGCGAATCGTTTCGCTACATGGTGGTCGCGCTGATGCTCGGCGTGATCTTCGTGTACATGGTGCTCGCGGCTCAGTTCAACAGCTTCATGCACCCGTTTACGATCATGCTGTCTTTGCCGCTGTCGGTGGTCGGCGCGTTCGGCGCGCTGTTTGCGTCCGGTATGACGCTGAGCATCTTTTCGATGATCGGCGTGATCATGTTGATGGGGCTCGTCACGAAGAACGGGATCTTGCTGGTGGACTACACCAACACGCTGCGCAAGCGTGGACTGTCGATGCGCGACGCGCTGCTCGAGGCCGGTCCGGTGCGACTGCGTCCGATCCTGATGACGAGCGCGGCGATGATCTTCGGCATGTTGCCCGTGGCGTTCGCACTGAGCGAGGGCGGCGAGATTCGCGCGCCGATGGCGGTGGCGGTCATCGGCGGGCTGCTGACCTCCACGCTGCTCACCCTGGTCGTGGTGCCGGTGGTCTACAGTCTGCTCGACGCCGCCGCGCACGCGCGGCCGGTGCGGTGGCTGAGCCGCAAGGTGTTCGCCGGGACGGGGCATGCCGGCTGACGAGGCGCCGGGCCGCCGGGGGCGCGCGGGCGGGCGCCGCGGGGCCGCGCGGCAGACAGCGGCGACAAGGGGTTTGCGCCGGCGCGTGGCGGGGGCATACTGGCGGCCATGCGGATTGCAATGACGGTCGCGATTGCCGGGCTGCCGGCTATGGCGTGGGCGCATCCGGGGCACGGCGTGGCACCCGGGACATCGGTGCTGCACGCGGTGATGGATCACGGGTGGGGCGCGGTGTTCGTCGCCGCGGCGGTGGCGGGCGCGGTGGCGCTGTGGCGGCGGGCGCGGTGGTAGTGCGGCGGGCGACGACCGCGGGCGCCGGGCGTGCGAGGCGCGCCGGGCGAGTGTGCGCGTGGCTGGCGGCCGCGGCCGCGGCCGCCGCGTGCGGCGACAGCGACGGCAGCGCGCCGGACGCGGCGGGCGCGGTCGCGGAC
>RFGE01000272.1 GCA_003696105.1 Deltaproteobacteria bacterium
AGGTAGGTCGAGCCCGGCAGGACCTGTCGCGGCACGCTCACGTACCGCGTATCGGCTCGGGCCGCTCGCGGTTGCGCGCGAAAATCAACCCGGGTGGGGGTGGGACACGATCGTATTCGACGGCTTCCCTTGGACGCTCTTTCCAGTCGCCGAATACCCCGGCACGGACGTCTGACCTCGACTCCTACTCCGCACCCTTTTGTTGCGACTCTGTTGACAAGCCCGCTGGCTATCGGCTAGAGTCCGAACCACTTTTTCCCCCTCTTAGCCGCGCCTGCCCGGGCACGGCTGCATGACCTCACAAGGAGTGCTCAATGCGGAATGTGGTAACAGGGCTCTTCCTCGCGATGTGCGTGACGGCCGCAGCAACGACCGCTGAGGCGCTCAGCAACGGCGGAACGGCAGACGCCGACAACTTCGATTGCGCGGTATGCTATTACATCGGCGGCTGGGGGCCCGGTCCGGTGCTCGCGACTTGTCATCAGACCAAGTCCGGCAAGGGCGGCGAGTGCTACATCGAAAACAACCGATGCAAATATAGGAGCGGTTGTGTGTCGCTTCCTGGCGACGTTTCGCCAACGGACATCCTCGGCCTGCCACTCTGACTTCATATCGCGCCGGGCCGTGAGCATGTCATTACCGATCGCGCTCATCGTCGCCTGCAGCACCAACGCAACGTTTGGTGGCGACGTGCAGCTACCCGCTGGAGTCAAGAGTTCGCAAGTGCGGGTCGCGGTTGGACACCGGTGGCCGTCGCTAAACCAACAGGAACCCATCAGGCCAAACGGCGATGGTTCGTTTCGGACGCCGGCCGCGGCGCACGCCGTAAGCGCCTACTTGGACGCCAACGGCAACGCTCGCCTCGACCCTCATCGCGAGCCGAGCGTGACGTGTTTCAGTCGGAATGGACGCTGGGTCTGTCCCCTGACCCTGACTCGGCTGGTCGCGCATCGGGTCGAGATCGGCCGACTGGTCGGCAGCAATGTCGAGTTCTTTTCCGATGACGTCTCAGTCACCGGCGAAGCCTACGGATCGGACGGCCGACCCGCCGTCGATGCGGAGTTTTGCCTCACGGACGCAGAGACAGTGTGTGCGACTGCCGGCGGTGGAGTGTTCGACGCCGAAAACGCTGCTGCGATCTCTCCGTGTGCTCTCGAGCCAAATGTCGGCGCTGGAGTTCCAATCTCGGTCACCGCTACGATCGCCGGCAACCAGCGCGAAAGGATCGTCCTGCCCTACCCCCGACCGCTACACCTCGCTCTCGCCGTGGAGCAGAGCGAGGAAAGCTACGTACTGAGCGGCCGGGCTGAACTTCCCGTCACGCACGCAGTCGTTTGGATCGGCAGCGCAGACGGCCGGAAGATTCGCTGGAGCAGCGAACAGGATCCCGAGGCGCTCTCGGTCGACGACCGAAAAGTGACAGCGTCGATCGAGCGCCGCGTCGTGAACTCGTGCCCAGATTGCAAGGTGATGCTCCAGGCGGCGCACGTCGAAGAAGCCGGCGAACGGGCGATCATCTCTGAGGCGCGCGTGTTCTGGCAGCGCCGGCCGGGCCCATGATCCGCGGCAGACAGACTAGGATGTTGGTGCTGGGGGGTGGCGCCGCCATCGCGTGCTTCGTCGCAGGATATGCAACACGGCCACCCGCGAATCGTGTCGCGACGACGCGGGCCCCCGTGCACCGGATGGCCCCGAGCACTCGTCACGCCGTCGCGGAGTCGTCGTTGCTCGAACCGCCGCGGACATTTCGACACGTGCCGGCGCGACCGGCATCGCATTCCAGCGATCCGATCTCGCTCGTGCGCCTCGGCGTCAAGATTCGCGACGTGTACAGCGCCGAACCGCGCGACGGCGCGTGGGCCGACGAAGCTGAGTCGTTTTATCGCGACGCTGTGACCGAACTGCTCCGCGAGTTGCTCCCCGACGCAACGGACCTCGAGGTGTCCTGCCGTCACAACTCATGTCGATTCCAGTTTGCGGTTCCGGCGGCCGAGCGCGACGAGGCGTACACGTTCCAGCAACTGCTGCCGCTCGGCGACATCGTGCAGCCGTGGAGTCAGCCGGCCGAGAGCACAAAATCCGCGATCGTGGGTGCATTCGTGCTGCTCGGCTCCGAACACCGAGATCTCGGGAAGCTCCGCGCCTGGTACGCGCGGGAGTTCGCCCGGCGGTTTCCCGACGGTCTTCGAGTCGTGCGCGAACACATCGCCACCCACGGGCTGTCGCCGGTGTCCACCGATTGACGACATGACTGCGCGCGCGATCGCCAGCCTCGCCGTCGTTTGCGTTCTCGCGTTTTGGGCGGGGCGATCCGTGCCGCGCGATGGTGCATCCGGCGCGTCTTTCGGCGCTGCCGACGACATCCCGGCGGCGCGACGCGCTCTGCCCGTCGGCGGCGCTGCCAGCGAAGCCACAGCGCTGCGCGCTCGCGTTCCAACGCTACCCGCTACCGGCCCAACCGCGCTCGGTCTACGGGTATTCCCCGAGTGGGCCGAAGCCGTGGACGCGGATCCAGACGCCGCGGACGCCGTTCATCAAAGCGTGCTCGAGATCCTCGAGGCGCGCCGTCGTCGCGTCGATGCCGCCATCCGTTCTTGCTTTGACAGCTCCGCGCCGGTCGGCCTCGTCGCCGTGCGGTTCGCGGTCTCCGTACGCTCGATCGCTCGCCGGCTCCGTGTCGGCAACCCGCAGTTCGTGGAGGTCGAGGAAGGCGTTCCGCTTTCGAGCGCGACCGCCCGCTGCCTCGAGCGCCACCTGGGCGGAGACGATGTCGTCGAGGCGAACGGAACGCGCCACTTCCTGCCCGCCTTCGTCGGGCGCGCAAGCTACACGGCGCGGTTCTACTTTCCCGCAACCCCATCGGGAGACGCTGGGTAGCCCGCCCAAAGTCCGCACCCGGGTTGGGGAGGCCCCGACGCGCGGCGTAGGTTGTCTTCGGCCCGCCGGGCCTTGCGAAGCCGTCCCCCCGCCGCCCGAGGGGGACGCCGAAGCCGCGCGGAGATCGGCCCCACGCCCCTGCGCCCAGTCAAGATGAACTCTTGACTCCGTAGTGTCGTACAGGGTCCACACTGTCGTTGTCGATGGCATCCGACTTCCCGGAGACGACGTGAGCACCTCGACGAACACACTGACCATCGGAAAGGTCGCCCGGCGGGCAGGCGTCGGCGTGGAGACGATCCGGTTCTACGAGCGCGAGAAGCTTCTGCCGAAGCCGGCGCGAGACCCGTCCAGCGGCTACCGCCGCTACCCGGAGAGCACCGTCGCGCGCCTGCAGTTCATCGCGCGCGCGAAGGAACTGGGCTTCACCCTGAAGGAGACGCGCGAGCTGCTCGAGCTACGGACCGGCCCCGCCACCTGCGGGACCGTTCGGGCGAGGGCGGAAGAGAAGCTCGGCGACGTCCGGCGCAAGATCGAGGACCTGCAGCGGATCGAGCGGGCGTTGCTGACGCTCGCCGACGCGTGTCCGGGCGACGGCGCCTTGGACGACTGCCCGATCCTGGGAGCGCTCGAAGGGAGGCTCCGCGATGCAGGTTGAGCTCATATGGCAGCGCGACTGCCCGAACGTCACGGCGGCCCGGCGGAGCCTCATGCAGGCGTTCTCCCTGACGGGGGTCCCGGCGCGGTGGCGCGAATGGTGCCTCGACGATGACGACTGCCCCGAGCACGCCCGTGCGTTCGGCTCACCCAGCATCCTCGTCGACGGCCTCGACGTGGCCGGGGTTCCGGCCGGAACCGGCGCGTCTTGCAGGCTCTACCCCGTCGAGGAAGGGGGCTTTGCCCCCGCGCCGACGCCGACTGCGATCGCTGCCAGGCTGCGCTCCGGGATCGCTTCCACGCCGCCTCCGAGTGGGACCGGCTTTTCGTGGAAACGCCTCGTTGCCGCGGCGCCGGCCTTTGCGGTCGCGCTGCTTCCCAAGGTCGCGTGCCCCGCGTGCTGGCCTGCGTATGCAGGTGTGCTCAGCACCCTGGGCGTGTCGTTCCTCATCGACAGCCGGTACCTCTTCGCGTCGACCGGCATGTTCCTCGCCGTCGCGCTGTTCTTTCTCGGGTTCCGCGCGTCGCGAAGGCGAGGATACGGCCCGTTCGCGCTGGGGCTGGTCGCCTCGGCGCTGTTGCTCATCGGCAAGTTCTCCTTCGAGAGCGACCCCGCGATGTTCGCCGGCGTCGGTCTGCTGATGGGCGCCTCATTCTGGAATTCGTGGCCTCGCAAGCGGGCCGCATCGCCAGAGTGCGCGGCCTGTGAGCCGGCCGCTCCGGTCAGGCCGTGCTGTGACACGGCAACACCCCAAGCCCCGGCCCCCTGCTACGGGTCGGCCACCCAAGGAGAGAAGCCATGAGTCAACGCCACATCGAGATCTTCAGCGCCGGCTGCCCGGCCTGCGCCGACACGATCGAGCTGGTCAACGACATGATTTGTGAGTCGTGCTCCGTCGAGGTGCTCGACATGCACGACGACGCGGTTGCGGCGCGCGCGCGCGACCTCGGCATCCGCACGGTGCCGGCGGTCGTCATCGACGGCAAGCTCGCCGACTGCTGCGCTGGTCGCGGTGTCGACGAGGCCACGCTGCGGGCCGCCGGCGTCGGACAGCCGACTGCATGAGCCGGCCCGTTCGTCAACTGCTCGCCGGCAGCCTGCTCGCGGCGTTCTCCGCGGGCGGCTACACGTGACCTGCGCCGCCCACGCCTCGAAGAGCCCGCACCCGGGTTGATTGGAGCCGCGGCCGGCGAATCGCGTCGCAGAAGCGGCCGGCGCGGGCGCAATCGGCTCGCAGGAGGATGACGAGCCACCACCGCGGCAGATCAGCGGACGACAACCCGGTGACCGCGCCCACACTCGGCTGGCGGCGGACGCAGGTTGGGGCGGCAAGTGGAGTCACTTGCCGCGGTCGTCGCGGGCCCGGGGCCGGGCGTCAAGCCGTGTCGGCGACGACGACGCCTTGATACACGCGCATCGCATACGAGCCGGCCGGGAACACGACCTCGCGCACGCCGCGCTTCCATCGCTCGTACG
>RFGE01000273.1 GCA_003696105.1 Deltaproteobacteria bacterium
CCGGACGCGGGGGCGGGGATGCCCGACGCGGGAATGCCCGACGCGGCGGCCGGGATGCCCGATGCGGACGCGGGGATGCCGGACGTGGACGCGGGGATGCCGGACGCGGGGATGCCGGATGCGGGGATCCCGGACGCGGGGGCGGTCGATGCGGGCTCCGACACGGTTCCCGATGCAACGGTCCCGGCGCCGGACGCGAGCCGACCGGGCGGTGGTTCGGGCGGCGAGCCGCCCGCGTCGACCGGCTGCCGGGCCGGCGGCGCGACGACGCCGGGTGCGGCGTGGTGGCTCGCGCTGGCGGCGGTCGTCGCGCGCCGGCGCCGGCGTCGTCGCCGCACCGACACCGACGCACAGCCGCGCCGCGTGTGATCGGCGCCCGCCTTGCGCGCGCGGGCGGCGCTGCGGCCGGCTGCGCGCGCAGCCGGCGCCGGGGCACCTGTCCGTAGGCCACCGCCCCCAAAGTGGCCCCGCGCCCCCGATTCGTGCGACACTGTACGCACTGTATGCGTTGCGTATTCAACGAGTTGGCGGGGGCTCGGGATGGCGCGGCGCTTGCTCGTCGCGCGGGTATGCGCCGTTTGAGCCCCTTCGCGTGGTTCGTGCTCGTCTGTACCGCCGCCGCGTGCGGCTCGGGCGACGTGACCGGAACCGACGACTGTGACGGCAGCACCTGCCGGCAGGACGAGATCGACGCGGCCGTGCCGGGGTGCGACGACCCGGGCGGCCCGGAGTGCGACCGCGGCGAGATCTGCTTCAACGGCCAGTGCGTGCCCGACGAGTGCGCGACGAACCCGTGCGCGGACGGCGAGGCGTGTCAGATGGAGTGCGTGCCGCTGGCCGATCCGTGCGAGGGCGTCGATTGCCCCGAGGACACGACGTGCGTGATGGGCGTGTGCACGCCTGGCTGTTTCCCGCCGAGCCCGTGTCTCGACGTGACCTGCGCGGACGGCGAGTACTGCTTTTACGGCGCGTGCCTGCCGCTGAATCCGTGCTCGGCGCCGTGCGACCTCGGCACGGCGTGTCACCTCAACTGTTTCCCCGCGTCGCCGTGCGACGGCGTCGACTGCGCCGAGGGCGAGGTCTGCATCGAGGGCGAGTGCGTGACCAACCCCTGCTACCAGGTGCAGTGCGACCCGGGTGAGATCTGCGTCAACGGCGAATGCCAGCCGACCTGCAACTGTGACTGCGCGCCGTACGACACGTGCGTGTTCAACGAGTGCATCCCGTGCGAGCCGGCTTGCGAGGACGCGCAGTGCGGCGACCCTGACGGCTGCGGCGGCGTGTGCGACGGCGCCTGCCCCGAGGGTCAGATGTGCCAGGGCGGCGAGTGCGTGTGCGCGCCGGACTGCGCCGGCAAGGCCTGCGGCGACCCTGACGGCTGCGGCGGCGTGTGCGACGGCTCCTGCCCCGGTGGGCTCACCTGCGTCGGCGGCGACTGCGTGTGCGTGCCGAACTGCGGCGGCAAGATGTGCGGCGAGTCGGACGGCTGCGGCGGCGTGTGCTCCGGCAGCTGCCCCGACGGCGACGAGGTCTGCACGGGCGGCGAGTGCATGTGCCCCGGCGTCGACTGCGCCGGCGATTGTTGCCCGTCGGGCCAGGGCTGCTTCGGCGGCGACACCTGCTGCACCGACGCGCGCTACTGCGACGCGACCGGCGTGTGTTGCGGCGGCAGCGAGCAGTGCTTCAACGAGGACACGTGCTGCCGCCCGAACCGGTGGTGCTCGGCGACGAACACCTGCTGCGGCAGCGGCACCGTGTGCATCGACGACACCTTCTGTTGCAAGAACGCGGCGCAGGCGTGCTCGGACACGGCCACGTGCTGTCCGAACGGCCAGACCTGCTTCAACGGCGACGACGGCACGGTCGGCAACGAGACGTGCTGTCCGCCGAGCCAGTACTGCGCCGACTCGAACACCTGCTGCGGCGCGGGCGAGACGTGTCACAACGGCGACGACGGCACGGCCGGCAACGACACGTGCTGTGCGCCGAAGGCCTACTGCGCCGACAGCAACACGTGCTGCGCGGCGGGCACCGAGTGCGCCGCCGGAAACGACGGCAATCCGGCCAACGACACCTGCTGCGAGACGACGGAGGCGTACTGCCCGGTGAGCGGCGAGTGCTGCGTGACGCCGGGCGAGGCCTGCTTCGTCGGCGGGCCGGAGGGCGACTTCTGCTGCCGGTCGCGCAAGCAGGCGTGCGAGGACTCCGGCGCGTGCTGCCCGGACGGGCAGACGTGCCACAACGACAGCAACGGCGACGCGGCGGACGACTTCTGCTGCGACGACGACGCGATCGCGTGCTCCGGCGCGTGCTGCGCGGCGGGCGAGCTGTGCGTCGGCGGCGCGTGCTGCGCGCCGAACTGCGAGGGCAAGGCGTGCGGCGAGAGCGACGGCTGCGGCGGCCTGTGCGACGGGCCGTGCGTCGAGCGGGGCAGCGTGTGCATCGACGGCGAGTGCGTACCGGAGGTGTGCGAGCCGCCGTGCGGCTGCGGCGAGATTTGCGTCGGCGGGACGTGCCTGCCGCTGTGCGGGCCGGGAACGACGCTGTGCGGGTGCTCGGCGTGCTGCCGCGCGGGCGAGGTCTGCGACGTGACGACCGGCACCTGCGCGATCCCGTAGGTCGGCCGGCGGCGCCCGCGGGTCGCCGGCGTTCGCGCTCAGCTGGCGGCGCCGCGCGCGGGTCGCTGGCGTTCGCGCTCAGCTGGCGGCGCCGCGCGCGGGCCGCCGGCGCCGGGCCAGCACAGCCCGTCGCCGCCGGCGCGGGCGCCCGGCCGGCGGCGCCGCCGGATTTCCCGCGCGTCCGCGGCGGGGCTGACGTGTGCCAAAAGGTCGGTGATTGCGGGGGCTTGCATGCCACCGGCGGCCGACCCAGATTGTCGACATGACACGTTGGGTCGTAGTCACGGATGCGCGCCGCGCGCGGCTGCTGCGTCTGGAGCGCGACGAGGCAACGGAAGTCCACCGGCTAGTGGAACTGGAGGCGCTCGTGCACGCCGGCCGGCGACAGCGGCCGAGCGAGGTGTTCACGGAGTCCAGGCCCGGGCTGCGGGCGTCCGACCCGGGCGCGGGTTTGCACGCCACCGACGATCACCGGGAGCGCCACATCGAGGAGTGGGACCGCCGGTTCGCGCGCGACGTCGCGCGCGCGCTGGCGGAGAGGATCCGCGGGACCGGCGGCACCGTCGTGCTGGCGGCGAGCGAGCACATGCTCGGGCTGCTGCGGGAGGAACTGCCGCGCTTCGTCGACGGCGTCGACGTCAAGGAGTACGCGGTCAACCTAGCCGGCGCGCGGCCGGCAGAGATCCACGACGCGTTGGCGGAGCGCGGAGCGCTGCCACCGCGGCGGCGCCCCACGTCGTGAGCGCGTGGTGCGCCCGGCGGCGGCGGGCACCGCCGACACCGGCGAACGACGCGCGGGGCCGGTGCGGGGCGAAAACATGCCCGCCGGCCTCGCTGCCGGGCCGGCGCGGGGCGAAAACACGCCCGCCGGCCTCGCTGCCGGCCGGCGCGGGGCGAAAAAATGCCCGCCGGCCTGGGGTGCGGGGCCGGCGGGCGTGGAGACCGCGACGGAACGGCCGGGTTTCAGCTCAGCCGCTCACGCACTGGGCGTTGCAGACCGTCTCGATCTCACCGACACACACCGAGTCCCAGTACACGTTGCAGCAATACGGGTCGGCATCGCAGATGTCCGTGACGCACCAGTGGCACGCCGGGTCGAGCTTGGCTCCGGTGACGCAGGGCGTGTGGATGCACTCGGCGCCGCCACCACCACCACCGCCGCCACCGCCGCCGCCGCAGGTCTGCCCGCAGATCGAGCCGACCTCGTCGACGCAGACCGAGTCCCACTGGTTGTTGCAGCAGTACGCGTCGGCGGCGCAGATGTCGGCCACGCACGCGTCGCACGCCGCGTCGAGGCGCGAACCGGTCGCGCACACGTCGTGCGCGCATTCGTTGGGCGGGCAGGCGCCGCAGTCCTCGGGGCAGCTCGCGCAGTCCTCGGTCGCCGCGCAGGTGCCGTTGCCGCAGGTCTCCCCGCCGCCGCCACCGCCGCCGTCGATCGCGTTCGGCGGCAGCGCGCTGCCCATGTCGTCGATCACGTTCTGAATGCGTACGGCGAGGCCGCTGCAGCCCGTGGTCGACCCGCAGTGGTGGAGCGCCACGACCCGGTGGTCGGCGTAGCCGATGACCGGCGAGCCCGACGAGCCGCCGAGCGTGTCGGCGCTGTAGGTCACCTGTTGGGTGCCGCACGTCGCGCCGCCGTTGCCGTTGATCGACTCGACGGTGACGTTGGCGCCGCCCTGCTGCATGGCGATCCGCTTGCCCCACGCCGACGAGTGCTCGGGAATGTAGATGCGCTCGCCGACCTCGGCGCCGGTGGGGCGAAGTTGCAGGTAGCCGTACGTCGACGTGGGGTTCACCGGCAACTTCACGAGCGCGTAGTCGTAGGTCTTGCTGGTCTTGACGAGCGTCGACGTGGTCGCGACGATCGTGCCGGAGCACGCCCCGCCGGACTTGCAGTTGCTGCTGCACGACGCGCCCTCGGCCATGAAGTCGAAGCTGGTGTTGGCCGCCGCGGATGCCGACCCGATGCAGTGGTTGTTGGTGACCACGTGGCCTTCGCTGCCGAGCAGCCAGCCGGTGCACGCGGCGTTGCCGTTGATGATCAGCCGGGCGACGGCGCGCGCCTTGTCGTAGGCGGTGGGCTCGCTGCTCTTGTAGCAGACCGCGTTGAGGCTGTCGTCGGCGCCGCAGAACGCCAGCGGCTGCGGTTGCGACTGCATCGTCGCCCACGAAAAGCCCGACGCCGCGCGGTCGATCACGACCGCACCCGCCGGCATCGGCTCGGGCGTGTACAGCTCGACGACCGCGCGATTGCCCCACACGTGGATGCCCCAAAATCCGTCGGACACGGCGAGGCGGTTGGCGACGTCCTCGGCCGTGTACGTCCACGTCCGGTGGCCGTCTTCGGATCGGACGACGAGGCGGGCGCCGGCCGGCAGGTCGGCGACCTCGAAGTGCGGTGCGACGTAGCTCGCATCGTCGTTCCCGGTGAGCACGGTGGTCCACACCGGTTCCGTCGGGTCGCCGAGGTCGGCCGCGGTGATCGCGGGCGACTGGACCGCGAGTTCCTCGACCGTGCCGACCTGCGTCGGCCCCGGGCCGTCGGCGTCCGCGCCGTCGTCACCGGGATCGCCCGGTTCGAGGGTGCCGTCTCCGGTCACCTCACCCGGTGCGCACCCGCCCGCCGCCACCGCCGTTGCCAGCCCCGCCGCACAAATGAACAACCACAGCGTGTTTCGAAATCTTGGCATCGTCTCCTCGTTCGGGTTGGGGGCGCGTCTACGCGCCGGGTTCTCGGTCCAGCCGCACGTCGACGAGCGCGCGCTCCGCGATGGCGTGCGCGAGTTCGGCTCGGTTGCGGACATCCAACTTGCGGTACAGGCGCCACAGGCGCGTCGACACGGTGCCGACCGGCACGTCGTAGCGGGCGGCGATGTCCTTGTTCGACAATCCGCGCGCGACCATCACGGCGAGCGCCGCCTCGTCGCGCCCGAGTCCGAGCCCGACTCGAACGCGATCGATGTGTTCGCTCGGGCGCGGTGCCGGCGATCCGGCGATCGCGATGGCTCCGTCGCCGACCGGCCACGCGCGGATGTGCCAGGCGCGCCCGTCGGCGAGCGTGACGCGCACCGGCAGGCCGTCGCGCGCCGATGCGTGCAGGCGCGCGACCAGCTCGGCGTTGGTCGTTGCGCTCGCACCGGCGCCCCGCAGCGCGTCGGCCAGCGCCGCCGCTCGCGCGTTGGCGTACAGCAGGCGGCCGGCACGGTCGATCACGGCAGCCGCGTAGGGGCTGGAGCGGAGGATCTCGCTGGGCCAATCGGACATCGCTCGGGGCACGCCGCCACGTCGTCGACCGCGAAACGAGCCGCCGCGCGGTGGACGATGTGGCAGGTCGTGCGCGGATGGGTTTCACGGCGTGTGCCAGATCGCGGTGAACGAAAGTCGCCGCTGCAACCGCCTCTCACTGCTGGCGTCGCCGCGAAGTGCCCGAGTTCCGTCGGCGTCGTCCTCGTTGGCTGGCCCACGCGAACAACACGCGGTGAGACCTCAGGTCGCGGGCGCGGCGCCGGCGGTGTGGCGCGATGCCACGAGTTTTTGTTTTCCTACAAGGACTTACGTTGTCGTGGGCGGTCCGATAGCCTCCTACATCGTCGCGCGCGCCGGCG
>RFGE01000274.1 GCA_003696105.1 Deltaproteobacteria bacterium
CCGCCGCCGCGCCGACCGGGACCGCGAGCGCCGCCGCCGCGCCGACCGCCGGCGCGAGCGCCGCGCCGACCGCGGACGCGAGCGCCGCCGCCGCGGCCACCGCGCGGGGCGCGACCGCCGGCACCGCCCCCGCGCCGCCGGGTACGACCGCCGCCGACGCGCCGCTCACGAGCGCCGCCGCGCCGACCGGGAGCCCGCCGGCCGGCCCCCCATGTGCGAACGCGTCGAACTCGGCCGCACCGCCCGCGCCCGCGCAGCCGCCCCGGCCGGTCCCCGCCAGCCGCGCGGGACGCCGCTGGCTGATCGCCGGCGCCGCGGCCCTCCTGTTTGCCCTCGGCATGGCGACCGGCATCCTGATCGAACGCGCCGGTGGCTCGCGCCGCGTCGAGCCGGACCGCGCCGCCCGCTCGGCGCGCGCGCTGCACGTCCCCTCCCGCCCGAACCCCGGCTTCGACCCGTTCGACCTGATGCTGCCCCGCCGGCGCGCCGCCAACCCGGACGACGCACCGCCGCCCGATGAGTTCGCGCACAAGGTCGCCGACGAGATGTGCGCCAAGCTGGCCGACTGTGCCGACGCGGATCCCTCCATCGAGATCCTGTGCCGGACGGTCGCATCCGCGCTGCCGTCCGGCGATGTCGCCGCCAAGGTCGCCGACGGTACGTGCCGCTACAACGAAGCGTCGGCCGCGGCGTGTTTGGATGCGCTCGCGTCGTTCGACTGCGACGCCCCACAGCGCGGCCCGCTCGATCCGTTCGGCGCGATGTTGTCGGTCGACGCGATCTTTTCGTGCGTCGACGCGCTGCGCTGCGTCGGCCCGTAACCGCCTTCGCGATCACGCATCGCGCGACGTCGACCGCGCCTTGCCCGCGAGGACGCGCTCGGCTTCGCGCGTGAAGTCGCCCGTGGTCATCTCCGCGAGCAGGGCGACCGTGTCGGCGAGCGTGTGCAGCGAGTGTTCGCACACCCGCACCGCCGCATCGCTGGCTTGCTCGGCCCACAGGCGGGCCGCGTCCGCGCCGGCGCGCGCGACCGACGCCAACGCGTCGAGCCCGAGAATGGATGCCTCCCCGGCGAGCGACCGGAGCTCGTCCGCGAGGCGGCGCGCGTTGTCCGCAGTGTGCGCCTTGACCAACTCCAGCCCGGCGTCGATGCGGCGCTGGGCCCCATCGATGAACCGCAGGCGGTACCGCGCACGCAACTTCTCGAAGTCTTCCGCCATGTGTGGCACATCACCCCTCGCCAGCGGGTCCCCGTCCGGCCCCGGCTCCTGCACCACCCCTGGCGTATGCGACTTTACCGAAGTTACGGCCTTGCTCCTACGCAATCTTCGCGCGGGCGCCTCGCCGCCGCCGCCTGTGGCCGCAACGTACCGGAATCGCGGAAGGACGTCGGCGGACGGCCGCGGCTCAATCCGGACGGCGGTGCGCCGCGCGGCACCTGCCCGCGCGAGGCCGACGCGCCCCGGCCTCCTCCCCGGCCGCCCCGGCCCCGGCCGCCCCGGCCCCGGCCGTCGCCGGCCCGCCGGCCCGCCGGCTCGCGGTCGGCTCGCATCGCGCGACGTCGCCTCGGCCAGCGGCCACCACGCTACCAGTTGACCACCACGTCCACGCGCACCCCCTCGAACGGCGGCACGTCCCGGCACGTCCCCGACACGCACACGCGCCCGCCCGTGAGCCGGCCCGCGAACAGCCGCGCCTGGCCGCCCCGCGATAGATGTACGAGCAACTCTGCCGCCGGATAGTGCGCCGGCGTGCGCGCGTCCTCGGTCGAGTAGCCGTACAGCGCCGACAGCGTGCCGACCCCGCGCCACGCCAGCCCGGCGACCGCGAGCCCGCGCACGAACGCCAGCCCGCTCCGCCTGTCCTCGCTGCGGTGGTTCCACTTGAACGTCGCCGCCCACCGCGCCGCCAGCGGCACCGCCGCGTCCACGTCCACGTGCCACAGCGACAACTTGCGCTCGAGTCGGTCGGTCGCCAGGTTCATCGCGCGCTCGCGGCGGATGCCCGCCGCGACCGACGCCGACGCGCCGCCGGAGAACTGGCGATCGACGCCCGCGTACGCGTGCACGGCCAGGTCGCGGTCGACCGGATCGGCGCCGTCCTCCGCGTAGCGATACGCCAATGCGTTGGCGAACGCCGTCACCGCATGCGGCAGCCGCACCTCCAGTCGCGCCCGCGCGCCGATCGCGTCGGCGTTGTTCGGCACCTCCTGGTCTTCGCGCTCGAGTGTCGGCGCCTCGTTGTACGCGAGCGCGACGCCCATCTGGTCGCGGCCGATGTCCCAGTGGCGATACGCCTTCGCGTCGACGAGCGCCGTCGTCCTGCCCACCGACCACTGCGCGGCCGCGTACGCCGCCCACGCGGTGACGCGCTGCCGCGCGCCGGCCGCCAGCTCGGTGCGCCGGCGCCCGGCCGCCACCTCGGCGGCCACCTGCACGCCCCCGCGCCGAAGGTCCGCCGACACGCCGCCGATCGTCCAGTCCATCTCGCCGCGCGACGACGCGGGATCGTCGGGGTCCTCGAGGAACGGCGAGGCGTCGCGCGCGAGCACGTACAGCCCGTACGGCGCGATCGTCGCCGGGCCGACGTCGACCGCGACCTCCGCACCGCCGATCGCATCGCGCACATCGTCGACCACGCGCAAATCGATCGGGTCGAGGTTTTGCGGATTGGCGCGGCCCGCGATGGCGGTCGCGCGGACCGGGCCGCCGCGCGCGTCGACCCGCGCGCCGCGCAGCGACGTGTCGACGCCGAGTGGATCGACCTTGCGCAGAGACAGCGACACCCCGTGGCCGAACGCCACGTAGTCGTCGCCCGCCAGCAGCCGCACCGGCCCGAAGTCGTACGCGACCGCGACGCGCTCGAGCCGCGCATCCGTGGCGCGCCCGTCGTCGGCCGCCGCGTCGTCGACGAGCGCGCCGTCGACGCGCGCGGTCGCCGATACGCGGCTCGCGCGCCCGCCGACCTCCACGCGGCCGATCCCCGCGACCAGCCGCGCATCGGCCCCGGCCTGCTCGAACCGCGACTTCCGCCACACGCCGAGCGACTGGCTCGACCCGTAGATGGCCCGCGTGCGCCGGGCGGCCCGATCCGCCGCACCCGACAGCAGGTCGGCCACCGCGGCGTCGACCAACGCCTCGTCACCCGGTTCGTAGCCGGCGTGCGCGTAGACGACGCGGCCGCCGCCGTCGACGACCACCGTAAACGGCACGCTGCCGGTCGGGTTGTAGCGGGCCAGCAGATCGGACTCGTCGTCCACGACCCACGGCGCGGTCACCCCGTAGCGCGCGAGGAACGCCGGCACGTTCTGCGCCGTCGACGGCGCGTCCTCGGACACGAGCACCACGCGCAGGCCGCGCGACGCGTACGTCGCGTGCAGCCGTTGAATGTGCGGCAGCTCGACCCGGCAGGGCACGCACCACGTGGCGAAGAACGCGTACAGCGTCGCGCGCGGCGCAGGGTCCGCCGGCGCGTCGTCGCCGCCCGCGAACGCGGTCGCCGCGGCGACCGCCACGGCGCTGGCCGCGAGCGCGGCGGCGCTACGGCAGCAGCGCATCGATCTGGTCCGGAAGTCCCTCGCCCGGCGTCCCGGTCTCCTTGAACACGATCTTGCCGGTCGCGTCGACCAGCAAGTTCAACGGCGTCTGCGCCTGGATCGAGTCGAACAGGGCTCGGGTGGTGAACAGCGGATCGACCGTCACTGGAAAGCTGAGCGCGAAGCGCTGCTTCCACTCGCTGCAAAACAGCTTGGTCGCCGGTCGCGACTGCGCGTCCTCGAACAACACCTGCACTACGCGCAGACCGCGCGCGCAGAATGCGCGAAACACGTCGGCGTCGAGCGTCTGACTCTCGGTGATGCACGGCTCGCACCAACCGGCCCCGATGCTCACGAGCGTCAACTCGGCCTGCGACACGATGTCGTACAGCGACACCGGGTTGCCGTCGCAGTCGGTGATCGACGCGTCGAAGTCGGGCAAGTACTGGCCGACCTCGCCGCCGTAGTCGCCGGTCGGCGGCGACCACGCCGGATCGCGCGGGCCGAGCGCGCACTCGGGCGGCGGTTCGAGCGCGGCCGGATCGGCGTCGGCGGCCGGCGGTGCGTCGGCGCCACCGCACGCGGCGACCGCGGCGGCGACTGCGAGACCTGCTGCGCGAAAGAACGATGGCGTGTGCATGAGACCCTGGCTCGTCCATACAACGGTCTCGGCTCGCCGGCCGTTCCATCGTGGACGACCGGCGCTCACTTCCCGTGACCGTTCCTACCAGATGCACGCGCCGCCGCCGGCGTTACGCCCCGCGAGGCGCGCCGGCGAAGTCGACTTTGAGCCGGTCCGGAATGCGCACCGGCCGGCCCGAGTCGAACGACACGAACGCCCACAACGTGCTGGCTCGCGCCGCCTCGACGTCGCCGGCGCGGATCGACGTGCGGCGGATCGACGACGCTCCCCGCCACGCATCCACCCACGTCGCCAGTTGCACCCGGTCGCCCGCCCTCACCGGCCGCAGATAGTCGATCTCGTGCCTGCGCACGACCCACACGGCGCCCAGTCGGCGGTACGCGTCGTGCGTCCAGCCGACCGCGTCCGAGTGCGCGCGCGCCACGTCCAGCACCCAGCGCACGTACACGAGATTGGAGATGTGGCCGAGTTCGTCCACGTCGGACGGATCGGCGATGAGGTCGAGCGCGTAGACCGGAGACTCCACCCGCGAAGCCTAAAGACGATGGCGCCGGTACGCCACCGGCC
The DNA here is from genome assembly GCA_003696105.1 of Deltaproteobacteria bacterium. Classification (NCBI taxonomy): domain Bacteria; kingdom Pseudomonadati; phylum Myxococcota; class Myxococcia; species Deltaproteobacteria bacterium. The sequence goes on from RFGE01000274.1 coordinate 4,746, forward strand.
GCGCGCGCCGAGCGGCCTACGTCCGCAAGAAACACACCGTGACGCCGTCGCCTCCGTCCTGCAGGTCGCCGGGACGCCAGCGCGCCACCACCGGGTGCGCGCCGACCTCGCGGCGCACCGCGTCGCGCAGCGCGCCGGTGCCGTGGCCGTGGACGACGAACACCACGTCGCGCTCCGCGAGGATGCAGTCGTCGAGGAACCGCTCGAGGCGGGCGAGCGCGTCGTCGACCCGCTCGCCGCGCAGGTCGAGCGTGTTGTCCACGGTGCGAGCGGGCGCCTGGTCGTCGGCGCGGTCGGCCCAGTCCGGCGCGCGCTCGCGGCGGACGCGCGTCCGCGGCGGCGCGTCCGTGCGGCGGCGGCGCGCCGGCGGCGCCAAGCGCACGGCGTCGACCGGCACGGTCATCCGCGCGCTGCCGACGCGCACGACCAGCTTGCCTCCGCGCGGCGGGTCCACGACCTGCGCGGCCGCCCCGCCGAACGTCGTGACGACGACGTGCGTCCCGGGCCGCAGCTCGGCCGCGTCGGGCGGCGCGCCGCTGGCCGCCGGCGGCGCCGGCGCGGCCGCCCGCACCGCGCGGGCCAGCGCGTCGACCTGCGCCGCGGCGCCATCCGCGCCGTCCGGGTCGCGGCGCACGCGGCGCCGCACGGCGTCGAGTTCCGCGCGCGCGCGGCGCAGCGCGTCGACCGCCTCGCCGTGCGCGCCCTCGGCGATCCGCCGCAACCGCGCCTCGGCGTCCGCGCGAGCGGCCGCGGCGGCGCGCCGGTCCGCGTCCGCCTCGGCGCGCAGCCGGTCGACCTGCTCGCGCTCGCGATCCAGCGCGGCGCGCGCGGCCTGCGCCTCGGCGAGCAGCGCCTCGACCGTCCCGCGGCCCTCGCCGAGCAACGCCTCGGCGCGCGCCACCACCTCCTCTGGCAGGCCGAACCGGCGCGCCACGTGCAGCGCCCCCGACGACCCCGGCGCGCCGAGGTGCAGCCGAAACGTCGGCTCGAGCCGGTCGAGATCGAAACCGACCGCCGCGTTGACGAAGCGCGCGTCCCGCGCCGCGAGCGCCTTGAGCGGCTCGAAGTGGGTCGTCACGACCGCGCGCGCGCCGCGTTCCACCATCGCTTCGAGCACGGCCTGCGCGAGCGCTGCGCCCTGCTCCGGCGCCGTCCCCGCCGCCACCTCGTCGATCAGAAACAGCGCGTCCGGCCCGGCGTCGGCGAGCATGTCGCGCAAGTGGACGACGTGCGCGCTGAACGTCGACAGGTCGCGCTCGAGGCTCTGGTCGTCGCCGATGTCGCTGTGGATCGCGCGCAGCCACGGCACGCGGCTGCCCGCCGCCGCCGCGATCGGCAGCCCGGCGCGCGCCATGACCGCGGCCAGTCCGATCGTCTTGAGCGCAACGGTCTTGCCGCCGGCGTTCGGCCCCGAGATCACCACGGCGCGGCCCGGCTCCACGCGGAGGTCGTTGGCGACGCACGGTCGCCCGGCCAGCACCATCAGCGGGTGGCGCGCCGCGCGCAGCTCGAGCGCGCCCCCGCCGGCGAGGTCCGGCGCGTGCGCGTCGAGGTCGTCCGCGAGCCGTGCCGCCGCGTCCAGCACGTCGACCCAGCACGCCCGGTCGACGGCGTCGCGGATCGCCGCGGCGTCCTCGCGCACGTAGCCGGACAGCTCCGCGAGGATGCGCCGCTCCTCCGCGGCGATCTCGTCCCGCGCCACGACCAACCGGTTGTTGAGGTCGACGAGGACCTCCGGCTCGACGTACAGCGTCGCGCCGGTTTGCGACGTGCCGTGTACGATGCCGCGCAACCGCGACGGTGCGTCGCTGCGCACCGGCACGACATAGCGATCCTCGCGCTGCGTGTAGTACCGATCCTGCAGGTCGGCCGCGGCGCGCGGATCGTCGAACAGCCGCTTGATGCGCGCGACGATCCGCTCGTGCAGCGCCGCGTGGCGCCGGCGCAGGTCCGCCAGGCGCGGGCTGGCGTGGTCCGCGAGTCGCCCGTCCGGCTCGAACGCGTCGAGGATCGGGCCGGCGACGTCGTGCGACCGGTCAGCGATCGCGGCGGCGAGTTCCGCGACGCCGGGCGCGACCTCGCGGCGGTCGACGAGGTGACGCCGGAGCCGCGCGCACCCGCGGACCGCCTCGGCGACCGCGATCAGCTCCGGCGGATCGAGCACGCCTCCCTTGTCAGTGCGCGCCACCAGCGGCCCGACGTCGCAGATCCCCGCGAACGGCGGCGGCTCGCCGCCGGCGCGCAGCTGGCGCAGCTCCTCGATCCAGTGCATGCGCTGCGTTGCCTCGCCCGCGTCGCGGCACGGCGCCAGCGCGCGCGCCCGCGCGGCGCCGGGCTCGGTGTGACACCGCGCGGCGAGCGCGTCGACGAGCGCGGGCCAGCCGAGATCGGCGAGCGTCTTGTCCGGGACGAGCGGGTCGGCCATCGCGAGGTTCGCCACTATACTCGCGGCGCCGCGGCCCCGCGCTGCCGCCGGACGCCACCGCGTCGGCCGCGGCCGGCGTCGCCGCCGCCGTCCAATGGCGGTATAACCCGCGGCATGGTCCACCGCATCGCCGCTGCCGCCGTCGCCTGTCTCGCCCTCACCCTGTCCGCGTGCGGCTCGAAGGACGACCGCGCGCCCGCGGCCGGCGCCGAAACCGCGCCCGCGCCCCAGGCCGAGCCGGCGCGACCGCCCGTACAGATGAAGACCCGGGTGCTCCAGGTGGCCGACCCGGCCAAGGCCGCCGTGAAGGCCGCTCCGGCCGCAGCCGCCCCCGACCCGGCGGAGGCCGCCGCGCCGTCGCCGCTGGTCGGCAAGGTGCGCGCGCTGAAGGACCGGGCGTGCGCGTGCAAGGACAAGGCGTGCGCCGGCCGCGTCCAGGACGAGGTGGGCAAGGTCATGGGCGAACTCGGCGACGTGCCGGCGGCCGATCGCAAGGCGGTCGGCGATGCGATGCAGGCGCTGCAGCAGTGCATCGCAGCCGCGCAAAAGTAGCGGGCGAGCGCTCCGACCGCGCCGCGCGGCCGCACGCGCGCCGCCGTCATTCCGCGCGCAACCAATCGAGCACGACGCCGACCAGCGGCGCCGGCGTGCCCGCCGCTCGCGCCGCGCGCAGCTCGTCGATCGACTCCATCGGCGCAAACCGCGCCACCCGCCCGGCCCGCACGTACGCCAGATGCGTCGCCCACGCTTCGAGCCCGTCGAAGATGTGCGTCGCGTACAGGATCGCCGTGCCGTGCCGCTCGCTCTCCTCGCGCAGGAACGCGAGCAGGTCGTAGCGCGCCACCACGTCGAGATCCGTCGTCACCTCGTCGAGCAACAGCACGCGCGACGGCCGCAGCAGGCCGAGCAGCACCTGCACGCGGCGGCGCTGGCCGTCCGACACCCGGTGCATCCGCCAGTCGACGTCGACCCCCAGCACGCGGATCAGTCGATCGCGGCGGTCCGGGTCCACGCCGAGCACGCCGTCGACGAGCGCGCCGACGCGCACGTCCTCGCGAAACGCGAACGGTCCGCCGAGCAGTTCGACCTCGTCGGCCAGCGACGTGTCGTCGAACGCCGGCCGGCCGAGCACGCGGACGGCCTCCGCGTCGACCATGTGTTTGCCGGCGACGACCCGCAGCAACGTGGTCTTGCCCGCGCCGTTGGCGCCGACGATCAGAACGCGCCAGCCCGGCTGCACGGCGAGCGTCGCGTCGCGCAACGCCAGCTCGCCGCCCGGTCCGTAGCGAAACGACAGGCCGCACACGTCCACGGCCGGCGCACCGCCGTCGTCCCGCGTCGTCGTCCGCGTCATCGCGCGATCCTGGTCCCGCATGCCGCCACCTACCGCGCCCCGTAGTTGTGCTCGGTGCGCTCCTCGTTGCGGTCCGTCGCCGGCGGCGGCTCCGGCGACAGCGCCGACAGCCGCGCCCGCAGCTCCGGCGTCATGTCGATGTCCGCCGCGCGCAGACACACGTCGAGTTGCTCCAGGTTGCGCGCACCGATGAGCGGCGCGGTGACCGCCGGGTGGGCGGCTACCCACGCGATCGCGAGCGCCGCCGGCGGCTCACCGATCTCGCGGGCGATCGCGCACAGCGCATCGGCGATGTCGTAGTTCGACCGCTCGCCATAGCGGGTGGCGTACATCGCATTGTCGACCAGCCGGCCCGCGGACGGCCGCCGCGTCGCCCCGTACTTGCCCGACAGCAGCCCGCCGCCGAGTGGGCTGTACGGCAGACAGCCCAACCGCTCGGCCGCGCACAGCGGCAGGATCTCGACCTCGGCCTGGCGCTTGACGAGGTTGTACATCGGCTGCACGCACGCCACCCTGGCCCAGCCGTGCCGCTCCGCCACGCCGAGCGCGCGCGCGATCTGCCACGCGGCAAAGTTGCTCACCGCGGGATACAGGATCTTTCCTTGTTGCACCAGCAACTCGAGGCCGCGCAGCGTGTCCTCAAGATCGGTGTAGTCGTCGAACCGGTGCAAGAAATAAATGTCGATGCGGTCGGTGTTCAGCCGGCGCAAGCTCGCCTCGGCGGCGCGGACGATGTGGTACCGCGAGCTACCGCGCGCGTTGCCGTCGGCTCCGGTCGGGAAATACACCTTCGACGTGATCACCACCTCGTCCCGGCAACCGGCGATCAGGCGGCCGAGGATCTCCTCGGACCGGCCGCCGGCGTAGACGTCGGCGCAGTCGAACAGGTTGATCCCCGCGTCGCGCGCGCGGGCAAACAGCGCCCGCGACATCTCCTCGTCGGCGTCTCCGCCAAACGACATGGTGCCCATCGCCAGCCGCGACACGCGCACGCCGGTGGTCCCGAGAAACACGCTGTCCATGCGGCGGACCTTACCGCACGCGGCGCGCGACCCGCGCGAGGTTCGCGCAGGAACTGCGCGCGCGTCGTGCGATGACGAAGGGATTGCGCCGCGAGATCCCGGCCGGTCGATACCTCGCCAGCGGGCGTCGCCGGCACAGTCGGTGCATACTGCGCCCGTCATGCGCCCTCGCCTTCACTTCCTCGGCGCCACCGACACGGTGACCGGCTCGCGCTACCTGCTCGAAACCGGACGCGCGCGTGTCCTGATCGACTGTGGGCTGTTTCAGGGCTACAAGAAGCTGCGCGTGCGCAACTGGGCGCGCCCGCCATTCGACCCGGCGACCGTCGACGCCGTGGTTCTCACGCACGCGCACATCGATCATTCGGGCTACCTGCCGCGCCTGTGCGCGCTCGGCTACCGCGGTCCGGTGTATTGCACCGCCGGCACGCGCGAACTGTTGCACATCCTGCTACCCGACGCCGGCCACTTGCAAGAGGAGGACGCGCGGCGGGCGAATCGCCATGGCTACACGCGCCATCGTCCGGCCGAGCCGCTGTACACCCGCGCCGACGCGGAAGCGAGTCTGGCCCAGCTGCGCGCCGTGCCCTTCGACACCGCCGTCGACGTCGCCGACGGCGTCACCGCGCGGCTGTCGCGGGCCGGTCACATCGTCGGGTCGGCGTGCGTGGCGATCACCGCCGGTGGCATTACGGTGACGTTTTCGGGGGACGTCGGCCGCCCTGACGACCCGATCATGCGGCGGCCGGCGCCGCTGCGACCGACGGACTACCTCGTCGTCGAATCGACCTACGGAGACCGGCGCCATCCGCGCGAAGACGTGTACGCCGCAGTCGCCCGTGTCGTCACCGGCGCCGCCGAGCGGCGAGGCGTCGTGGTCATCCCGTCGTTCGCCGTCGGCCGCACCCAACACGTGTTGCACATCGTCGCCGAGCTGCGCGCGGCCGGGCGCATCCCGCAGGTGCCGGTGTTCCTCGACAGTCCGATGGCGATCGACGCGACCGAGCTGTTTTGTCGCCACGCCGACGATCACCGGCTGTCGGAGGCGCAATGCCGCGCGTTGTGCGGCGTCGCGCGGTTCGCGCACACTCCGGACCAATCGAAGGCGATCGACGCGCACGGCGGCCCGATGGTGATCGTGTCCGCGAGCGGGATGGCCACCGGTGGGCGCGTACTACACCACCTCGCCCGCTTCCTGCCGGACGAACGCAATACCGTCCTGCTCGTCGGCTTCCAGGCGGCGGGCACGCGCGGCCGGGCGCTCGCCGACGGCGCCGACGAGGTGAAGATTCACGGCCGCTACGTGCCGGTGCGGGCGCGGGTCGAGCAGATCCACGCGCTCTCCGCGCACGCCGACTACGCCGAACTGCTCGCCTGGCTGCGGGGCGCGCGGTTGCGCCCGCGCCGCGCGTTCGTCACCCACGGTGAGCCGGCCGCGGCCGATGCGTTTCGGCGGCGGCTGCGCGACGCGTTCGGCTGGGACGCGGTCACCCCCGACTATCGAGACGTCTACACGCTCGGCGGTTGACGGCGCTCGCCCGGATCGGCCGAGCGGCAGCGCCGGTCAACCGCCGAGCCACCGGCGAATCGCCAGCCACGCGAAGAACGCGAGCGTCGCGGCGAGCGCGGCGGTCGAGGCCGGGCCATTGCGCGCGCCGCGTCCGATCCACGCCGCGCGTCCGCAGAGCACCAGCAGCCCGAGCGCGAGCAGCGGGACGAACGCGGCGCCCACGGTCGCGTACAGCTTCTGCATCGCGCGAAAACCGCCGACGAGCCCGAGCGCCGGCACGGTCGCGATCGCGACGGCGTACGCGCGGTACGCGCGCGACCGGTCGTCCGGCGGATCGGCGCGCCCGGCCAGCAGCCGCACGACGTCGGCAAACAGGTACGGCACCGCCTGCCACACGCCGAGCAGGCTGCTGAAGACCGCACCGAACGCGCCGGCCAGAAACAGCCAGCGTCCGGCCGGCCCGAGCGCGCGGCCGAGCGCGTCGCCGAGCGCGACCACCAGCGCGGCGCCGCGGCCGTCGACGTGAACCGCGCTGCCGACGACGACCATCGCGGCGCCGAACAGCGCGGTCGCGGCGTAACCGACGCCGAGGTCGACGCGGCACGTGGGCAGCGCGTCGAGCCCGGCGCGCCCCTCCTCGCGGATCCAGTAGCCGTAGCACAGAATGGTCACGGTGCCGCCGACGCCGCCGATGAGCGCGACGGTCCAGCCGAGCGCGCCGCTCTGCAGCACGGCGGCGCTCGGCACGAGCCCGCGGGCGACGGCGGCGGTCCCCGGCCACACCAACCCGGCGGTGACGACGACGGTGACGAACATGGCCGCGATGCACGCGCTCATCACCCGCGCGAACAGCGTGTAGCCGCCGGCGCGTACCAGCGCGTAGCCGGCGGCGCTCGCGGCGAGTCCGAACGCCACTTTGCCGTCGGACGCGCGGTCGAACGCGGGGATCATCGCGTGCAGGGCCGCGCCGCACGCCGACATCAGCGCCGCGCCGACGAAGAAGCTCCACAGCGCGAAGTAGGCGAGGAACGCGGCGAGCGCGCCGCGGCCGAGCCGGCGCGCGACCCCCTCGAGGAACGTCTCGCCGGTCGCGAGCTGCCACCGTGCCAGCCCCTCGTTGAGCGCGAACTTCATCGCAGCGCCGACCGCGACGGCCCACACGACCGCCACGCCGAGCCGGTCGCCGGCGAACGCCGCGGTCGCGAGATCGCCGGCGCCGACGCCGGTCGCGGCGACGAGCAGCCCGGGACCGATCGCGCGGAGCACACGCATCGCGCCGGCAATGCTATACCCGGGCCATGTCCATCGAGCAGCAGCTTCGCGACGATCTCACCGCCGCCATCAAGGCGCGCGACACGGCCCGCGCCAACTGCATTCGCATGGTGAACACCAAGGTCATGGAGCGGCGCACGGCCAAGGGGTTTCGCGGGGAGGTCGACGACGCGCTGTACCTGGACGTGATCGGCCAGTACGTCAAGTCGCTGCAAAAGGCGATCGACCAGTTTCGCGCCGCCGGCGACAAGGGCGCGCAAAACGCGGCCGAGCTACAGGCCGAGGTCGACTACCTCGCCAAGTACCTGCCGCAGCCGATGTCGGAGGACGAGCTGCGCGCGGCGGTGCGCGAGGCGATCGCCGCCGTCGGCGCCACCGACGCGAAGATGGCCGGCCGCGTCGTCGGTGCCGTCATGAAGGCGCACAAGGGCCGGGTCGACGCGGCCGACGTCAAGCGCATCGCGGAGGAAGAACTCGGCGGCTGACGCCGGCCGACCGGCTCGCCCTCGGCGGCGGACGCCAGGCGCCCGGCTCGCCCTCGGCGGCGGACGCTAAGCGCCCGGCTCGCCGTGCGCGGCGGACGCCGGCCGACCGGCTCGCTCCCGCCCCGCCGCTGGCGCAGCGTGCCCCGCCGTGCCCACACCGGCCGCCGCGCTCGCCGAGCCGTCCTGCCGCAGCGCGGCATTCCCTTGCGACGCGCCGGCAAAATCCAGTAAACTAGGATTCCTTGCCCTGAGGGCCAGCCGTCCCCCTTGCACGCCGGCGGCCGCGTGCACACGTTGGTACGTGACCGGCGTCTGCGCCAACCCACCCCCTCGTAACCCGACGGAGCGTCGGGGCATCCAATCGATGGCGGCACACGAGTTACCGGCGGCGCGGCGCCGAGCGGAGCGATCATGAACGAAATCGACGACATCACTTTGGATCTGGAACTCGACAGCGCCCCGCCGGCGGCGGCGAAGGCCGATCCGTCGGATGCCGACGGCGCCATGTCGAAGTACTTCCGCGACATTTCGGAACACCGCGTGCTCACGCCCGAGGAGGAGACGGCGCTGGCGCAGGATATCGAGGCCCTCGAAATCGAGGTGTGGAAGCGCCTGTTTTCGTACGGGCCGGTCGCGCGCTACCTGGCCGCCCGCCTCGAGCGCGACCTCGAGGAGCCGCCGGTGCGCGCCCTGCGCGCGCTCGCCCGCGCGGCGGCCCGCGCCGGCTCGCGCCCCAACAAGCAGGCGCGCGCGGCGCTCGAGCGCGCCGCGGATCGCGCGGCACGGGCGGTTCGCCCGCTCGATCTCGACAAGGACCTGCTCAAAGCGGTGATGGCCGACCTCGAGCGGCACGCGGAGCGCGGCGCGAAGGCCGGCGACATCCCCGTGTCGGGCGCCAGTCGCACCTACCAGCGCTACGTCGCCTACGTGCGCCAGGCGGCCGATGCCGCGGCCAGCGCGCGCGAGGCGTTCGTCCGCGCCAACCTGCGGCTCGTCATCAGCATCGCGCGCCGCTACGCGAAGGGGCCGATGAGCCTCGCGGACCTCATCCAGGAGGGCAACCTCGGCCTTCTCAAGGCGGTCGATCGGTTCGATCACCGGCGCGGCTTCCGGTTTTCGACCTACGCGAGCTGGTGGATCCGCCACGCCGTCGGCCGCGCGCTCGCCGACCGCGGTCGCGAGGTGCGCGTGCCGGTCCACATGGTGGACGCCGGCTACCGGCTCAAGAAAGCGCGCCGCGAACTGCTCGCCAAGCTCGGCCGGGATCCGACCGAGAAGGAGCTGGCCGACGCGGTGGACATGCCGGTCGCCAAGCTGCGCCAGATGAGCACGCTGCTGCTCGGCCACCCGGTGTCGATGAACCAGCCGGTCGGTGGCGACGACGAGCGCTCGCTGATCGACGTGTTCCAGGACCCGGCCGCCGAGGAGTCCACGCCGGACGAGCAGATCGACAAGGAGACCATCTCGCGCGCGCTGCGCGAGGTGATGCTCGACCTGTCGTCAATCGAAACCGACGTCGTGCGCCGCCGATTCGGTCTCGACGGCGAGCGCGAGCACACCCTGCAGGAGATCGCCGACGAGTACCAGCGGTCGCGCGAGCGCATCCGCCAGATCCAGGCCGGCGCGCTCCGCAAGATGCGGGTGGCGCTGTCGCGGCGCAACATCCGCGCGGCGTAGGCGGCGTGCGGCGGCCGGCGCGCGCCGCGGGCGGCCGGCGTCGCCGCGCCGCGCGCCCGCGCGTCACGGTGCGCCGAGCGCGTCGCGGCGCAGCTGCCACGCGCGCGTAAAGAACCGCCCGTACAGCAGGGCGCCGATCAGCACCGCGGCCCACGTCGTCGCCGCCGCGAGCATGAACATCACGACGATCTGGTAGCGCGCAGCCATCGACGGATCGGCGCCCGCGACCATCTGGCCGGTCATCATGCCCGGGATCGACACCAGACCGACCGTGAGCATCGAATTAATCGTCGGAATGAGCGCCGCGCGCAGGGCCGCGCGCAACGCGGGCGCCACCGCCTGCCGCGGCGCCGCCGCGAGCGCGAGCCGCTCCTCGATCTCGTCGGCGCGCGCGGCGATCTCGGACTGCAGGCGTTCGGCCGCGAGCGCCGCCGCGTTCATCGCGTTGCCGACGATCATCCCGGCCAACGGCAGAAAGTAGCGCGGCGCCCACCAGGGATCGGCGCGCACGATCAGCGCGGTCACGGCGAACGTGGTCGCGCCGCACGACACCGCGAGCGCCACCGCCGCCGAGCCGAGCAGTCCGGGGATCGGGCGAGCGACGCGGTGCGCGGCCGTCCACGTCGCCGCGGTCAACATCACGCCGAACGCGAGCGCGACCCAGCCGAACTCGGCGCGCGCGAAGATCCAGACGAGGACGTAGCCGACGACCGACAGCTGCGCGACGGTGCGCGTCGCCGCCCACGCCAGATCGCGCTCGAGACCGAGGCGAAACGTGCGGACCGCGCCGAGCCCCACGACGACCAGCAGCGCGGCCGCCGCGAGCTGGCCGACGCCGATCGGCTGCGGTCCCACTACGAATCCCCCGCGAGCAGGGCGCGCAGCCGGGCGCCACCGGCGGACTCGAGAACGGCGGCGGTGTCTCCGGCGAGCGCCACACCACCGCCGTCGACCAGCAGGAGCTGGCCGCCGAGCGCGCGCACGTCCGCCAGCCGGTGCGTGACGACCACGAGCGCGGCACCGCGCGTGCGCCGCCACTGGTCGAGGCGCGCGAGCAACGCGGCGGCCGACGCGCCGTCGAGGCCGGAGGTCGGCTCGTCCAGCGCGAGCACGCGCGGGTCGAGGACGAGCGCCCGCGCGATGGCCACGCGCGTGCGCTCGCCGCCGGACAGCACGGACACGGGCCGAGCGAGCAGCTCGTCCGCGACGCCCGCGATCCGGGCGGCGTCGCGCGCTCGCGCCGCGGCGTCGCCGGCCGCCACGACGCCGAGCCGCGCCGGCAGCGCGAGCTGATCGCGCGCGGTGCCCTCGGACAACACCGGCCGCTGCGGCACCCAGCCGACCGCTCGCCGCAGCGCGCGCGGCGGCCAGTCGGCGATCGGCCGGCCGAGCACGGACACGTGGCCGGCGGCGGGTTCGTCCAGCCGGTTGAGCAGGCGCAACAGCCGCGACTTGCCCGACCCCGACGGGCCGACGATCACGCCGACCCCGCCTGCCGGCACCCGCCACGTGACGCCGGCGACGACCGGTGCGCCAGCGGGGCCGGCCGCGGCGCCGCGCAGTTCGACCGCGGCCGGCGACGGCGCGCTTGCAGCGGCGGGGGCGTCGGATCTATCTTCGTGCCGTGGTGTCCCCACTCCGATGGCAGTCATCCTGGCAGTCCCGCGCGCGCGTGGCAATCGCCGCGACCGCGATCCTCGCGGCGAGCGCGACGACCGCGTGCATATCGACGCCCGCGTGGCGCGGTACCTCCGCGCAGGTCGCCGCGCTGCGGCCGGCGGCCATCGGCCCGGAGCCCGGCCCGGCGCCCGCGCGCGCGCGCACGCTCACGGTGCGCGTCTACGCCGACGACGACTATCGCGCACAGGTCATGCACTGGCGCCGGCAGTTTCGCGCGCTCGTGCGCGACGTCAACGCGCCGCTGGCCCAGGCCTACCAGGTGCGGCTGGAGATCGTCGCGATGCGGCCGTGGTCCCACGACGGCGACACCGATCTGTATGCGCTGGTCAACCAACTCGCGGACACCGACCCTGGCGACGACGTGGACTGGGTGGTCGGGTTGGTGTCCCATCTCGACCGCGCGACACCGTCGTTTCACCGCATCGGTGCGGCCCATCTCGCATCGCGCCACATCGTGCTTCGCGGAATGAACGACATCGCCGAGCGCGCCTTCCTCAAGGAAGTCGCCGGCGGACTCATCTGGGCGGAGGACGAGGAACTCTATCGCGCGCGCAAACGACACAAGGAACGCGCGGTGTTCCTGCACGAATGGGCGCACTCGCTCGGGGCCCTGCACCACGCGGCGCCCGAGGACCTGATGAGCCCGAGCTACAGCCACCGAGCCGCCTGGTTCTCGCCGGAAAACGACGCGATCATTCGGGCGGCGCTGCCGTTTCGCGGCGAGCCGCGCACGGCCGAGCGACGGCAGGCCGAGCGCGACGCGATCCGGGCGGCGGTGGCACGCCACGAGCGCGCGTTCGCCCGCGCGGAGCTGGCGCAGTTGCGAGCCGTCCTCGACGCGCCGCGCGCCCCGCGCTTGCGCCTGTCGGCGCGCGTGCCGCCGCCGGTGCGCGCGCGCGTCGCGCGCGCCGCGCGCCTGGCCGCGGCCGGGAACTACCGGGCGGTGTACGACGAAATCCTGCCGCTGACCGAGGCGCTCGACGACGAACCGGAGGTGTTCGCGCTCGCGTGCACGGCGGCGGTGCGCGTGACCGGCGCGGCGGCGCCCGCCCCGACCGTGTGCCGGCGCGCCGCCGAACTCGTGACGGACGACGCGTCGCCCCTGCTGGAACTCGCCGGCGCGCACGCGCGCGCGGGCGATCGGGCGGCGGCGCTCGACCTCGCGCGGCAGGCACACGCGCGGCTGGCTTCCACCGCGGCCGCCGACGAGGCCGGCTGGCGCGCGCTGGCCACGTTGTACCAGCATCTTTCTGTGTACACATGGCTCGACGACGCGCTGGCGCACTTGCCGGACCGAGACGACGTACGCGAAGCGCGCGCGGCGGCGACGCGCACGCGCCACGTGATCGGCCTACCGGCCGACGCGGCGGCGCTCGGCATCCCGCCGGCGGACGAGGGCGAATATGCACGCGCCGTGCAGACCGCGCTCGCGCACGTGTACGCGGGGCGGATCGACGACGCGACCGCCGCGATCGCCGAGTTGCGCCGGCGGTGGCCGAACGCGCCGGGCCACCTGATCGCGCAGTGCGATCTGGACGTGCGCGCGGGGCGGGCCGCCGCGGCGGCGCGCGCGTGCCGCGGCGCGCTCGCGCGGTGGGACGGCGCGGTGTGGGCGCACTACCTGCTCGGCACGCTGGCGGCACAGCGGCGTCAGTGGGCGCGCGCGCGGCGCCACCTGCAGCGCGCGATCGCGATCGAGCCGAACCTCGAGGCGGCCTGGCGGCTGCGCGCGCAGGTGTGCCGGCGCGCGGGCGACGACGCCGCGCTGGCCGAGCTGCGGGCGGCGTTCCGCGCGCGGTTCGGCCGGGAGCTGCGGTGATCCGTCGCGGCGCCGGCGAACGGCGCGCGAACGCCGGCGCGCCGTCGACCGCCGGCGCGCCGGTCAGCGCGCGCCGAGCACGCGCCGTCGCGGCGCCGAGCACCGGCGCGCCGGTCAGCGCGCGCCGAGCACGCGCCGCACGAACGCCGACGCGCCGTCGAGCGCCGGCGCGCCAATCTCGTGGCCGCCCGGGAACGCCACCCACTCGACGGGCACGCCCGCGTCGCGCAATGCGTCGCGCAGCGCCTCGGCGCCGGCAAACGGCAACAGCGGGTCGTGTTCGCCGTGGCTCTGGAACACGGGCAACCCGGCGCGCGCCGGCATGCGCGGGGTCCACTCGCGCGCCGCCAACAGGTTGCCGGACAGGACGACGAGGCCGGCGAACGGGCGATCGGTGTGCAGCGCGACGTCGACCGACAGCATCGCGCCCTGCGAGAACCCGCCGAGCACGGTGCGTTCGGGCGGAATCCCCAGGTCGGCCTGCATCGCGTCGAGCGCCTCGACGACCGCCGCGCGCGCGTCGGCCAATCCCTCGGGGACCTCGTCGGCCAGCGCCCGCGGCTGGCCGGCGGCCAGCGCCCGCTCGACCGCGGCGAGATCGATCATCCACCACGCGCGCGCGTTGCCGAGCGCATACGGCGGCGGCAGTTCGAGCGGCGCCTCCGGGAAGGCAAACACGGTGCCGGGCGGCGCGTCGACCAGCGGAGCGAGCGGCACGAGGTCGTCGCCCGGCGCGCCGAAGCCGTGCAGCAACACGACGAGCGCGTCGCCCCCGTCCCCCTCGCGGTGGACCTGCAGCGGCCCGTAGCGGTGCATCGTCATCGCCGGCACTGTATCGCGAAACGGAGACGCCGGTCCCGCCGCGCCGCGGGCGGACTCCGTCCCGACGGCCGCGCCGCGCGGCAGGCGGCGCACGCCCGCGCTGCGACCGCGCCGTGGCGACTGCAAACCGCCGGTTGCACTCCGACGCCCCAGTTCGGTCGCCGCGACCGTCACATCCCGCGGACTTGCGGCGGGCACGCGTGTTGCTTTTGTTTCGCCCGATGCGGCAGTACGTCTCCTGGCCCGTCGAGGTGCTCGACGCGTTCGATCACGCGGTCGCCGTCGTCGACGCACGCGACACCATCGTCTACGCAAACCCGGCCGCGCGGCGGCTGTTGGCGGGCGCCGCCCCCGGCATCCCGGTGGCCCAGTCGCCGCCGGCGGCGGCGATCGTCGCGCGCGCGCGCTCTGCCGCCGCCGTGCGCGAGACCGACATCGAAGTGACCACTGCCGAGGGCGTCGCATGGCGCGGATGTGCGTGGCCGGTCAACGGCGGCGCCGTCGCGTTCGCGGTACGCGCGCAGCGCGCCGTCGATCGCCGCGAGGCGCTTCAGCACGCGCTCGGCCTGCACCGGCGCGACGCGCAGCTCGCGCTCGACGTGACCGACGGACGCGCGAACAAGGACATCGCCGCCGACCTCGGCGTTCCGCTCGGCACCGTCGCGACGCGGCTGTCTCGGCTGTACCGCCGCGTCGGGGTCACCAACCGCGCCGAACTGGCGGCGCTGGTGACGCGAACGCTGGACCGCGCGCGCGCGTGACGGCGGCGCGCGGCGCTCGCGCCTCGCCGCGTTCGCGCGCATCGCGACCGCGCGCGCGCGTGACGGCTACGCGCGGCGCTCGCCCGTCGCTGCGTTCGCGCGCATCGCGACCGCGCGCGCGTGACGGCTACGCGCGGCGCTCGCCCGTCGCTGCGTTCGCGCGCACCGCGGCGGTGGCGCGCGCGATCAGCTCCGACGCCGGCGGGCGATCGTCGATTCGCTCCGAGCGGTACACCATCCGAACGCGCCCGTCCGCGCCGACGACCAGGGTGGCCGGCATCGGGATGTCGCCCGGACGCGCGCCGGCGAACACGCGGTCGTACCAGGGCGCGCCGCGCTCGTCGCGCAGCCCGAGCGCGTCGAGCGCCGCACCGGTCGGGTCCGACAGAAACCGCACGCGTCCACCGAGCCGGCGCTGGAGCGCGACTTGATCGGCGCTCGGCTCGTTGCTCAGCGCGTAGACCTGCAGTCCCGCACTGCGCAACGCGTCGGCGTGGCGTTCCAGCTCGCCGAGCTGGGCGACGCAAAACGGTCACCACTTGCCGCGGTACAGCACGAGCACGAACGGTCCCTCGGCCGCGAGTTGGTCCGACGACACGCGCGTCCCGTCGGTGGTCGCCACGTCGAAGGCCGGCAGCGGCTCGCCGACGCGAGCGCGAGTGCGGTCGGGAAGGCGCGACAGCATCGCCCGCGTCGCGGCGAACCACGCGGTGCACCATCCGAGCGCGGCGTACAGCACCCAGCGCGGCTCGCCGGCGATCGCGACCGACGCGACCGCGATCGCGGTCCCCGCGACCACCGCCGCGTCGTGGCCCCGCGTCGTGAACGCGGCGCGCCCGACGGCCAGGCGCGCCACGTAATCGACGCCGGCGCCCACCGCGAGTGCGACGCCCAGGTACGCGCTCACCATACGCGCAGTATACGGCCGCGAACCGGACGCTCCCAAACAGGCCGTTTTGCACAGCGACTGGCTGCGGTCGCCACCGTCGGGGATCGCCGGCGGACGCCCTCCTGCCTTCGGCACCGTATGGGAGGAAGCGCCCTCGTGCGCTGCGGGCGTGCGGCGCCCCCCGGCCGCTCGCGACCTCGCCGGCGCGCCCGCGCGCAACGGCGCGCTAGCGAAGTCGCACGTCGAGCGAAAACGGCGTGAACGGCCCGTCGAGCAAGCCGGACGCGATCGGTGCGCCGCCGGCGTCAGGCGCCCACGTCTGGCCGTCGAACCGGGCTGCGAACAACCGCCCCTCATCGTCGGACGCGACGACCAGCGCCACGGCGCCGCCCGGCAGCACCGCCAGGTCGAACGATCTCGGCCGCCCGATCGCGGACAGCGGCACGGAGCCCGCCGTCCAGCCGAGATCGACCGGCGACCAGGTCGCGTAGCCCAGTTCGCCGGATGCGTCGTCCGGGTAGACCGCGACCGCCACGCCAGCCGCCGGCAAAAACGCCAGCTCCCCCGGGAAATCTCCCTGCGCCGTGTCGTCGACGTCGGCGATCTGCGAGTCGATCTCGACCGCGTCCACCAGCGATGCCCCCGTCCACATCGCGACGCCGAGCCGTTCGATGCCGTCGCCGAGGTCGTACAGGCCGAGCGCGATCAGATCGCTCGCCGGGTCGGACGCGAGGTCGACGAAGTGCGGCGTTCCCAGAGGAACCGTGCCGAGGGTCAACTCCGGCGACCAGAACCGGTGCGTGGCATCCCACACGCGATAAAAAAACCCGCCCGCCCCTTCGCGGCCCCACGCGACCAGCACGTCGCCGGACAGCGACTCGAACGCGACGTCGAACGCGCGGTTGTGAACGATGCGGGATTGCGGGTTCACCTTGAGGCGATCTTCGAGGCGCACCGCCGTCGCCAGGTCCCAGTCGTCGCCGGTCCACACGATCACCGCGAGTTCGTCGCGGTCATCGGCGTACACGAGCGCGATCTCGTCCGAGTCGGGCCGCGGTTCGAGTTCGACCCAACGCACCGCACCGCGGTTGATGTCCGGCAGCGGCCCTCCGCCGCCGTCGTTGACCGGCAGGCGGCGCTCCGCCGACCACTGTCCTGCGGTCCACACGCGGTACGCCGGCGTCGACGTGCCGACGCCGTAGACGGCGAGCGCGTCGCCCGACGCCTCGAACTCGAGGTCGAAGCCGCGCGTCGCCGACGACACGCCGAGCCCGTGGACGACGGCCCAGTCGGCGGCCCACTGCCCGCCGGCGTACGACGCGACGCCGGTCGCCAGCCCGCTGGCCGTCTGGGCGACGGTCATCGTTTTCTCGGCGCCGGTGCCCGACGGGTCGATGCGGTGGACGATCCACGGCACGCGGCCGCCGAACGGTCCCAGCGCGGGCTCCGCGAACCACGCCTCGGCCGCGTTCGCGAACCGTTGATTCTGCAGCTTATTGGACGCCCCTACGGCGTACACGACGCGGGCGTCGCCGTCGGCCAGCGGAGGCGGCGGTGGCGGCGCGTCCGGCGCCGTGTCCGCCGCGTCGTCCGGCGGTCGCGCATCGGGCGCCGCGCCTCCGTCCCCGGCCGCCGTCCCCCCGGAATCGAATCGACAGCCCGGTGCGCACAGCGCGCCGACACACGCGACCGCGGCAACCGTCCGATGCACGTCGTCAGGCTATCCCGGTGCCGCACCTCCGGTCAAAGGCGCACCGCGCGCCGGCCTCGCGCGCCGCAGGTCTCGCCGCGCGACGTATGATCGCGGTCGCCATGGGACTGCGCCGGCCTCGCCCGATCGTCGTCTGCTGGGGCGAGCTGCTGTGGGACCTGTTGCCCGACGGCCCGCGGCTGGGAGGCGCGCCCGCCAATGCGGCCTACCACGCCGCCGTCCTCGGCGACCGGGCGATCCTCGTGTCGCGGGTCGGCCGCGATCCGCTCGGAGACGCGGCGATCGCCGCGCTCGCGCGCGCCGGCGTGGACGTAGACTGCATCCAGCGCGACGACCTGCCCACGGGCCAGGTCGACGTGGCGCTCGACGATGGCGAGCCCCGGTTTGCCGTGCGCGCGCCCGCGGCGTGGGACCGCATCGCGGTCGACGCGGCCGTGCGGCGGGCGCTCGCGCGGGCGGACGCGTTCGTGTTCGGTACGCTCGGCCGGCGCACCGCCGCCGCGACGGCGGCCCTGTGGCGCGCACTCGACGCGCTGCCCGCCGGGTGTCTGCGCGCGTGCGACGCCAACCTGCGGCCGCCGTTCGACGACCTGACCGCCGCCCGCCAGTGCGTGGCGCGCGCGGACGTCGTCAAGGTCGACGCGGCTGAGGCCGCGCGGCTCGGCATCGTCGGCCCGCTGCCCGGCAAGGTCGTCGCGATCACGCGCGGCGGCGCGACCGCCACCCTGTGGGCGAACGGCCGCCGCCACGACGCGGTCCCGCCGCGCATCGACCCGAGCCGCGGCGATCGCATCGGCGCCGGCGACGCGTACACCGCCGCGCTCGTCCACAACCTGCTGCGCGGCCGGCCGCCGGCCGCCGCGCACGCCCGCGCCGTCGCGTACGCCGCCCACGTGGCCGCGTTGCCCGGCGGCATGCCGCCGATGCCGCCGGAAGCCGTCGCGGCCGCACGCTGATCGGCGCCCGCGAACGTTGCGAGCGACTGCCGCCGCGCCCGCCCGCGGTGGTATGAACCCGGCATGGTTTCGACGATCCCACACGATGCGTTTGCACGTCTCACGGCCCGGCTGTCCGCCGCGCAGCACGCGCACGGCGCGCACTACCGCGGCGACGCGGGCGCACGACAGCCCGTCCACACGGTCTACGGCGGCGCGCACCTGTTTCGCGCCGACACTGCCGCGAAGCTCGGCCGTCTCGCGCTGCAGGCGCTCGACGCGCACGCACCGGATGCGCCGACGCTGATGGCGGCAATGGGGGTCGAACTCGCTCCCGAGTTGGCCGACACGGTGTACCGGCGGGTGCGCGCGAAGCTGGAGCGCGAGCCGGTCGAGGACTTCCGCATCGACTTCGAAGACGGCTACGGCAACCGGCCCGACGACGAGGAGGACGCGTGCGCGATCGCGGCGGCCGAACAGGTCGCCGCCGGGATGGCCGCCGGCTCGCTGCCGCCATTTTGTGGCATCCGCATCAAACCGCTGTCCGAGGAACTCGGCGCCCGCGGACTGCGCACGCTCGACCTGTTTCTCACCACGCTTGCCGGCGCGACCGGCGGCCGTCTGCCGGCGGGGTTTGCCGTCACGTTACCCAAGATCGTTTCGCCCGCACAGGTTGCGGTGCTCGTCGACGCATTCGAGTTGATCGAGGAACGGCTCGGAATGCAACCCGGTGCGCTGCGCCTCGAGCTCATGATCGAAACCACTCAGGCGATCGTGGGGCCGGACGGCGCGTGCGCCTTGCCTCGGCTGCTGGCCGCCACCCGCGGCCGCTGCGTCGCCGCGCATTTCGGTACCTACGACTACACGGCGAGTTGCAACATCACCGCCGCCCACCAACACATGCGCCACCCCGCGTGCGACTTCGCGCGCCACATGATGCAGGTCGCCTTCGCGGGCACCGGTATCTGGCTGTCCGACGGCGCGACCAACATCATGCCGATCGGCGATCGCGCCAGCGTCCATGCCGCGTGGCGCCTGCACGCCGCCGACATTCGCCACTCGCTCGTGCACGGGTTCTACCAGGGGTGGGATCTGCACCCGGCGCAGTTGCCCACCCGCTACGCCGCAGTGTACGCATTTTTCCTCGAGGCGCTGCCGGCGGCGAGCGAGCGGTTGGCGAACTTCATCGCAAAAGCGGCGCAGGCCACGGTCGTAGGCGACGTGTTCGACGACGCGGCGACCGGCCAGGGGCTGCTGAACTTCTTCTTGCGCGGCGTGAGCTGCGGGGCGATCACCGAGCAGGAGGCGACGGCGACCGGCATTACCCTAGACGAGCTGCGCAGTCGATCGTTCGTCACGATCTTGAACAACCGGCGGGGCGCGTGATGGCGACGCGGGTCCGCGGGGCGGTGGTCGCCACGATCGCGGTGGTGGCCGGCGCCGCAGCCCCGCCGCCAGCGCGCGCCAGCGAACCGGTCGTCGCGTTTGCCGGCGCGTCGGCGGGCGTCGCTGCCGGCGCCGGCGATGTCAGCGACCACGGCGACGTCACGGCGGTGCTGGCGTTTCGCGGCGGTGCAATGTGGACACCGCGCGTCGCCGTGTACGCGGAGGGATGGATGCGCGTGTGCGTCGACGATCGCGCGCTCGGTGCGGGCGTGCGGACGTGGCCGGTCGACGGCATCGGCCTGTGGGTCGGAGGCGGTGTCGGCGTCGCGCGGCGATCGGTGTCCGAGACCGGCGCGTGCTTTCCGGACGCGTTCAAGCGAAGTACCGGTGGATGGGCGACGGCGCAGGTCGGCGTCGAGCTGCTCCGCCGGACGCACTACGCGGTCGACGTGTCGCTACGCCTCAACGCCTCCTACTACCCGGAGGCCTACCGGCGGTTCATCGACGACGAGCCCGCACGCGGCGTGACGACCGGCAGCGCCGCTATCGAGCTGGGCATCAGCCTGTACTGACCGGGCGCAGCGCGCCGACCTCCGCCTCGGCCGTGGCGGTCGATGCACGGCGACGGCGCGCTGACCTCGGCGTCCGTGGCTGCCGCGGTGTCTCTCGCGATCGCGTCGACGGAAATGCGCCACAGCGACCGCGCGATGCGCGCGCCACGCGCACGTCGCGATTCGGCATCGCGCGGCGCGCTAACTGCCGCGGTAGGTCGCGTAGCCGAACGGGCTCAGCAACAGCGGCACGTGGTAGTGAGCGTCGCCGTCGCGAACGTCGATGACGACGTCGACGTACGGGTAGAAGCCGCGCGTTCCGGTGGCTGCGAAGTACGAGCCGGTGTCGAACCGCAGCCGGTACACGCCGGGTTCGATCCCGTCGGTCAACCGCGCGATCCGGCCGTCGGAGTCGGTGGTCGCGCTGCCGCGCGGGACGAATGCGTCGCCGTCGCGCATCTCGAGCGCAACCGGCACCCCGGCTGCCGGCCGGCCGCGCGCAGTGTCCAGGACGTGCGTGCTGATCGTGGTCATCGCGATGCCTCCTTCAGGGCGCGGGCAAGCCGCAACCGCGTGATCTGAAGCTGCTCCGCGGCCGCGATGCGCAGTTCCGTAGCGCGGTCGTTGTCGATCCGCGCGCGGAGCGCCGCGAGCATCTCGCCGGCCGTCTTGCCGGTCGCGCAGATGAGGAACACGAAGCCGAACCGGCGTTCGTACGCGCGGTTGCCCTCGGCAAGCGCGGCGAGCGTGTCGGCGTCCGCGCCGCGCACGCCGGCCTGCTCGCGCGCCGACGCGCCGGACGCGGTGCGGTCGCCGATGCGCGGATGCGCGGCGAACGCCTCGAGCCAGTCGTCCGGGCCGAGTTCGCGCCACACCGCATCGGCCGCCGCGAGCGCCGCATCGGCGTCGGCAAACGGTTGTGCGGCCAACATTCCAGCGACCCAGCGCGACGCCGCGCAGCATTGTCGCAGTGCCGTCTCGGACAGTTCGATCACGTCGCACGCCTCCCGTATAGCCGCAGCCGCGCGACGCCGCCGTCCGGATAAATGTTGAGCCTCGCGCGCACCGCCACCGGTCCCGGCGCGAGCGGCAACTCGTGCAGCCGATCCGGCGACAGCGGCGTACGCGGCAACACCTCGTGCCAGCTTCCCCCCGCGTCCTCGACTTCGAGAGAGCACGCTGCGGGCGCGTTGCCCTTGAAGTGTTGCGTGTCGACCACCGCGCGCACGAGGTGGCCTGGGGCACCGAGCCGGACGATCGCCCAGTCGTGCCCCGGTCCCCGCCGGCGCCGCGTCTCCCAGCCGTCTCCCATGTGGGTCGCGTCGCCGGGCAGGATCAGGTTGTGGCGCGAACCGAAGTGCATGTCGCTGCACGCTTCGACGACACCGCCAAAGGCGATCGACGCCAGATCGCACTCGGCCGGAGCACGCTGCCAGTCTGGCACCACGCGGCCGTGCACGCGCAGGCGCGCAACGCCGCCGTCGGGATAGATGTTGAGTCGCACGTGGGTCACGCGGCCGGCAGCGCCGACGACAAACCGATTGCGAGCGTCCCCGCACAGCGGCGACCGCGGGACGGCTTCGACCCAATCGCCGCCCGCGTCCGCGTCGCGCACGTCGATCGAGCACGCCTCGGGATAGTTGCCGGTGAAGTGCGCCGTGTCGACCACGATGCCTTCGACGACGCCGGGCAATCCGAGGCGCACGACGCACCAATCGTGACCGGGCTGTCGGCGCCGCCGCGTCTCCCAGCCGTCCATCCATTTCCCGCGGTCCGTGTAGCGATCCGGGTCGAACACCGGTGCCGCTGCGCGCACGAGGTTGGCCATCGGCGCGAAGAACTCGTCGTTGCAGTCGACCGCGCGGCCGCCGAGTCGTTCGTTGGCCAGATCGACCGCATCGGTGAAGTCGAAGTCGGATGTGGTCATGACGCCGCCAGCAATTGCCCCGCGGGTTTCCCGCAGTGCCGTCCGTCGCGGTATATCGCGACGCCGCGCAAGTAGGTAGTCCGAACCGCGCCGTGCAGGGTGTCGCCGTCGTACGGCGTAACCGGGTTGCGGTGGTGCAGCCGCGTCGCGTCGACGGTCCACGCGACGTCCGGGTCCCACACCACGAGATCCGCGTCGCACCCCACCGCGATGCGCCCCTTGCGCGCCGACAGCCCCGCGAGCCGGGCCGGCGCGACGGACAGCCACTGCGCGAGCCGCTCGACGCCGAACCCGCGGCGCCGCGCCTCGGTCCACGTCACCGCCAGGCCAAGTTGCAGCGACGCGATCCCGCCCCACGCGTCGGCGAAACTGCCGCTGCCGCGGCGCTTGAGGTCGGGCGTACACGGCGAGTGGTCGGTGACGACCATGTCGAGCACACCCGCGGCCAGCGCCTCCCACAGCCGCTCGCGGTGATGCGCCTCGCGGATCGGCGGCGCGCACTTGAACGCGGTCGCGCCGTCCGGGATCGCCTCGGCACAAAACCGAAGGTAGTGCGGACACGTCTCGGCCGTCACGGCGAGCCCGTCGTCTCTCGCGCGCGACAGCGCGTCCAACGATCCGGCCGACGCGTGATGGACGATGTGCACGGCCGCACCCGTGTCGCGGGCCAGCCGAATCATGAGATCGACGGCGCGATCTTCGGCCTCCGGCGGCCGCGACGCAAGGTAGGTCGCATAGCGGCGCGCGTCGCCGCGCAGCGCCCCCGCTGCCGCGGCGATCGCGTCCGGGTGCTCGGCGTGGACGAGCAGCGGCCGGCCGAGGTCGCGCAGGCGCGCGAGTGCGGGCCGCAGGTCGGCGTCGCCGACGTGCGGAAACTCGTCGACGCCCGACGGCACGAGGAAACACTTGTAGCCGAGCACGCCGCCGCGCGCGAGCGGCTCCAGGTCGTCGAGGTTGCCCGGCACCACGCCGCCCCACAGGCCAACGTCGACCCAGCACTGGCCGGCCGCCGCGGCGCGCTTGCTCGCGAGCGCATCCGCTGTCGTCGTCGGCGGGATGGAATTGAGCGGCATGTCGACGATCGTCGTGACCCCGCCGGCGGCCGCGGCGCGCGTGGCGGCAGCGAATCCTTCCCACGCCGCGCGGCCCGGTTCGTTGACGTGGACGTGCGTATCGACGAGACCGGGTGACACGACCGCGTCGCCGGCGTCGTCGATCGGGCAACCGGCGGGCACGTCTGCGTACCCCGCGATCGCGACGATGCGACCGCCCGCGACGTGAATGGACGCGGGGGCCGGCGCGCCGGTGCCGGCGACGACGCGCGTGGACCGGATGACGAGATCGGGTGCGACCATGCGCTCGCGAGCATAGCGCCGCTTTGCACGAGTTGCGCACGCGCGGCGCCGGCGACCCGCGAGGCGACGGTCGGCGGCCGCGCGTCGTGCCGTTTTGCGGTACGCTGGCGCGGCGCGCACGCGCGCCGTTCCGTCATGGACCCGACACTTCACGAGTGGATCAGCCTGGCGCTACGGTGGATGCACGTGATCGCGGCGATCACGTGGATCGGCCACGCGCTGTTCTTCAACTGGCTCGACGCGATGCTCGAGCGCTCCGACAAAGACGGGGTCGAGGGCGACCTGTGGATGGTCCACAGCGGCGGCTTCTACCTGGTCGAGAAGCTGCCGAAGGTGCCGCCGGCCATGTTGTCGCGCATGCACTGGTTCAAGTTCGAGGCCCTGTTGACGTGGGTATTCGGCTTCGGCCTCCTCGGCGTCGTCTATTACATGGGCGGCGCCGCGCTGACGGTCGATCCCGCGGTGGCCGATCTCAGCGCAGGCGCGGCGACCGCGATCGGCATGGGCACATTGATCGGGGGATGGCTGGTCTACGACCTGTTGTGGATCTCGCCGCTGGCGCAGCGGCCGCGGGCGGCGGCCACCGTGTCGTTCGCGCTGCTGATCGCCGTCGCGTACGGGCTCACCCACGTGTTCAGCGGGAGGGCCGCGTTCCTTCACGTCGGCGCGCTGATGGGCACGATCATGGTCGCCAACGTATGGATGCGGATCATCCCGGCCCAGCGGCAGCTCGTAGCGGCGACGCGCGCCGGCGAGGAGCCGGACCGGACGCTTGCGGCGCGAGCCAAGAATCGTTCCCGGCACAACAACTACATGACCTACCCGGTCGTGTTCGCGATGATCAGCAGTCACTACTTTCACACGTTCGGTGCGCGCAACGCATGGCTCGTATTCGCCGCATTGTTCGTCGCCAGCGCCGGCATTCGCCACCTGATGAACTTGCGCGGCCGGTTCAGCGCGCCGGCCGCCGCCGTCGCCGCGGCCGCCGCCGTCGCGGCGATTGTGCTGACGATGCCGGAGTCCGAGCCAACCGGCCGCGCGGATACGGCTGCCGCGCGCCTCGCCCCCGCCGGCGCGCCCGCTGCACGCTCGGCGGCGCCGTCGCCGGCCACGACCGGCCCGCCCGCCGCACACGACACCGCACCGGCCGCTGCCGGCGCAGTCGGGCGCGGCGCCGGCAGCATCCGCGGTGTCGTCACGTATTCCGGCCCGTTGCCGCCGCCCCGCGAGCTGACCCTCGCGCCCGGCTGCCAGGCGGGCCACGGCGGCCGCGTGTCGCTGCAGACCGTGCGCGCGACCGACGGCAAGCTGGCCGGCGCCGCGGTGTGGCTGGCCGGCACACCGCCCGGCCCGATCCCGCCGCCACCGAATGCGAGTGTCGAAATCGACCAAGCCGGTTGCATGTACACGCCGCGCGTCGCGACGGCGCAGGTCGGACAGCCGATCACGTTCATCAACAGCGATCCGCTGCTGCACAACGTCCATGCGTTCGCGGGCGACGACACCGTGTTCAACCGCGCGATGCCGGCCCGCGGTATGCGCATGGCGCAAACACTGGACGAACCCGGGATTGTCCACGTCAAGTGCGACGTGCACCCGTGGATGAGCGCCTACGTGGTCGTGACGGAACACCCGTGGCACGCCGTCACGGACGACGCCGGGACGTTCGCGCTCACCGGCGTCCCGGCCGGCCGTTACACGCTACGCGTGTGGCACGAAACGCTCGGCGAGCGCACGGCCGAGGTCACGGTCGCCGCCGGACAGACCGCCCATGTCACCGTGGCGTTCGACGCCCCACCGTAGCGCGGTGGGGCGCCACCATCGGGCGGGCTCGCACCGGCGGCGTGCGAGGGTCGCGCTCCTGGGAAGCCCGCCCGCTCAATCGGCCTGCGGCGCGTCCGCGTCGTCGACCGGCGACGTGACCTCGAAGAACACGCCCTCGCCGAACATCATGTAGCCGTATGCGTTTCCGAACGCAGCGCAGGACTGTGCGCGCGCCGCGTCGACCCGGCGCATCTGCTCCTCGGTCGGCCACTTGTTGTGGTCGAGCGTCGCGCGGCAGTTATTGGCCAACTCCCCCTCGCGGTGGAGCGTGAGCGCCGCGTCGCGCATCATCTCGATCCACGGCTCCTTTGCCGCCGGGTTCGCGGCGAGCTGCGGATCGGTCTGGAAATACAGCGTCGCCATCACGTTCCAGAACGCCTTGTCGTCGATACATTCGATCAACCGCCGGTAGTTGGCCTCGCAAAACGCCTGCACGCGGTCGCGCGGCGGCGCCGGGACGACGGGTTGCGGCGCGACGGACACCGGCTCCGGCGCGACCGCGGCGTCGGCCGGGGCCGCCGCGCGTTGGGAAGCGGGCCGATGGCCGTCGGCGTCCCGCCGATCGCACGCCGCCGAACACGCGAACACGAACGCCGTCGCAACGATCCTGATCGTCATGGCTCCTCTCCGCCACCGCCGCGGCGAACCACGACGACGACCTCGGTGACGCGGCCGGGCGCGACCGCGACGGGGTCCGGGTGCGCAAACCAGGTCGGTCGCCCCGCAGCTTCGTTTTCCTCTACCGTGCCGACGCGATACACCCACAACCGGTAGCGGCCCACCGGCAGCGCCGGGAACGAGAACAGGCCGCCGGCCTCCGTTTTCACGACCGCCACCGGCGGCATGTCGTCCGGACTCGCCGCGGCCACGTCGGTCACGGCTACGGCGCGCTGGTCCACGGGCTGGCCCGGATCGACGAGCGCGCCGCTGATGCCGCCCGTGGCCGCCTCGGCCAGCCGCACCTCGACGGTCGTCTGCGCCTCACCGACATCGATCCAATCGGATGCCGCATCGTCCGTCGACGCCTTGACCCGCAGCGGCACGCCGGCTGCGAGCGTCGGCAGCGCGAACCGTCCGTCCGCGTCCGACTCGAGTGTGGACACTCGGCCGCGCACGGCGACCGACACGCGCGCCTTCGCAACCGGTCGACCGTCGGCGTCGACCACGACTCCTGAACGGGCAATGCCGCGACGGACGACGATGTCGCCAAGGTCGACGTCGCGCCCGTCCACCTCGAACGGCTCCTCGATGTACGTATCCTCGATGCCCGGCCCGGTCACGCGCAACCGGTAGCGGCCGTCCGGCACGCGCGCGAGCACGAACCGGCCGTCGGGTGCGACGAACCACTTCGGCGGCGGGAACATCTCCGGGGCATTCTTCAAATGCCCCAGCGCGAGACTCACGCCGAACTCGCGCACCGGCGAACCGCCGCGCAACACGACCCGCCCCCGCACGGCGGTGAGCTTCGGCAGCACGATCGTGGCGTCGTCCCCAGGAAACACCGGCCGCACCTGCGCGGTCCCGTAGGTGGGACTCGTCGACGTCGGCATCGCGCGGCTCGCGATCAATCGATACGCACCGGGCGGCAACGCCGCGATCGAAAAGCGACCGTCGGCGTCGGCCCTGACCGCCCCTTTCGCGCGCAGCATCGCCCACCGCGGCGGCACCTCGCCGGGCGCGAGCGACTCGACGACGTCGGGAGCGTCGTAACCGTCTTCGTCGACGAGATGATCAGGCCGATAGGCGACGGTGGCGTACGGCACCGGGCTGCCGTCCGGCTCCGCGACGGTCCCGGCGATGCGCCCCGCATTCACCAGTGCGACGTGCACCCCGGCGACGACCGGTGTGGAGGTCAGGTCGACGTCCACCAGGTCGCTCGACGCGTCATCGGTCCACGCATACACGGCCACCGGTACCCGGTCGACGCCGGAAAACGCAAACCGACCCGCGTCGTCGGTGCGCGCGCGAAACCGAAAGTTCTGCTCGAACATGGGCTCCAGTTCCATGTCGCGTTGCGTGACGACAACCGTGGCAGCGGCGACCGGCGCTCCATCCGCGTCCACCACGACTCCCTCGATGCGGCCGCCGTCTTCCAGTTGGATGACCACCTCGGGCGGCGGCCGGCCGCGGAGCGCGGTGACTCCGCAGCGTTCACCCATCTGGTAGCCGGGCGCCGTGGCGGTGACGCAGCCGGTCCCCTCGGCCGCGGTGAGCTCGAAGCGGCCCATCGCGTCGGTGGTCACGGCATCCACTCGGCCGGCGCGCAAAAACGGAGACGTGACGCCGTCGGGCAGCGGCACCTGGCGCCGCGGGTCGAACGCGACCAACGCGCCCTGCACCGGCGCGCCGGCGGCGGTGACCACGCGGCCGGCCAGCCGCGCGCCTGGCGCGATCGCGACCCGCGCCCGCCACGTCCGGTTCGGGTGCGCCGCGGCGACGAGGTGCTCGTACGCCGGCACGTACCCGGGCGCGCGGACGCGAACCGCATGGTTCGCGGTCGCCGTGACGCCGCGAAACGTCGCGACCCCGTCGGCGCCGGTCGTCTCCTCGCGCGACACGTCCGCGTCGCCGAACTCCGGGTCGCCCGCCCACAGGCCGACGCTCGCGCCGGCGACGGGCGCCGCCGTGTCGGCGTCGACCACCTCGATCTCGACGCGCGCACCGGGAACGAGCACCAGCACCGCCTCCGGCGCGCCCGGCGCGGCGCGGTGAGCGATCGTCGGCGACACGTCGTCGCCGTCGGTCGCCTCGAGTTGATACGTGCCGGTGAGCAGGCGTTCGAACGCGAACCGCCCGTCGGCGCCGGCGGTGCGAACGCGATCCTCCGGCTGCGGCGCCGCCGCGGCGTAGGGGCGCCCGACCAGGTGCACCGTCGCACCGGGTACCGGCTCGCCGGTGGGACGAATGACGCGTCCGCGGAGTGGCGCGTACGCCGCGGCCGGGATCGCGCGGACCACCGGGCCGCGGCGCCGGGCGGCCGCCCGCGGCACGCGCGGTGCAGCGCCCACCGCGTCGTTGCGGCCGCCGGCCGCCGGGTCGCGCACGCCGGCATCCCCGGCGCTGCGCCACCACAGCGCGAGCGCCGCCGCGAGCGCAATGGCCGCGGCCGCGACCCACCGCCGCGGCGCACCGCGCCGGTTCGCGGGTTCGTCAGGCACAGCGTCAGTATAGAAGCAGCGCGGCGGGCCCGGATGCGAGCCCGCCGCGCCGGAATCGTTGGCGGCCGTGGTGCGCTACCGCAGCCGCTTGCTGAACCAGTCGGTCACGCCGGTCCATCCGGAACGAATCGTGTCGCCGATCGACTGCTTGGCGCGGCCGTACCAGCACGAGCCCCAGTCCACCAGCGCGGGTCCGAGCCTGCTCATCGCCGCGCTGGAGAACATCCCGTATACGCGGGTGTAGTAGTCGTGGGTCACGCACGCCGACGTGTGCCCGCAGCGCCACCACGCGCAGTCGTAGCCGCAATCGCCGTAGCAGCCGGTGCTGAAGGTGTGGTCCTCGCCGGGAGTGGACCCACTGCCGATGGTCTGTGTGGCCAAAGCTGGCCCCGCGGTCATTCCGAGTGCGAGCAACGCGGCGGTGAGTGCGGCAACGATGTGTTTCATGAAGTTCCTCCCCCGTAGTCGGCGCCGTGATTGGCGTGTGCCGCGTTACCGAAAGCACAGAGCATACCGGCCCGTAACTACTCAAAATACGTGTAACGCCACGGGTTCACCGCCCAAAACAGTCCAAAGGCTAGACGTTTAATGCCCAATGATTGCACATCTCGCGTGCTGACGATCGGTCACCGCGATGCCGGACCGCCGTTGGACAGCCACGCGTCGCAGGCCCTCACGGCCAGTTCGTCGGTGGCCCTATGGCCATCGCCGGACGTCACCGGTGCGGCGGCGTGCGGCGGCATCGCTCGCTGCCACGCGTCGGCATCCGGCTCCGGCCGGCGGCTGCGATCTCCGCGAGCGCCGCGCGCCAAAACGCCTCGTCCCGGGCAGGGTGCGCCAGCCGGCGTCCTGCGGCCGGCGCCTCCCGTCGCCGTCGCCACCCGTGCGCAGTCGCCCG
>RFGE01000275.1 GCA_003696105.1 Deltaproteobacteria bacterium
CCGCCGCATCGTCCGGCGGCGCGCGCCGGTCACCGCACGCGCCGGCGGCGCGCGCCGGTCACCGCACGCGCCGGCGGCGCGCGCCGGTCAGCGCACGCGCGACGCGAGAAACGCGACCCCGTCGGCGCGGCCGTCGATGAGCCCCAACACGAGGCCCGCGGTTCGCCGGGCGAGCGGCGGCCCTTCGGCGGCGACCTTGTCGAGGGCGGCCCGGCTGGCGCCATCGTCTCCGTTGGCCAGAAACAGCGCGGCGGCCGCGACCAGCCGGCGCGTCGCGTGTGCCTCGCCGGCGACCAGGCGCGACGCGAGCGCGTCGACCGATTGGGACGCGGCGTAGGCCATCGCCAGCGGGGACAGCGCCGCCGCGCGCACGTCGCGCGCGGGGTCGTCGAGCGCGGGTTCGAGCAGCGCCACCACCGCCTGCGGATCGCGCGCGACGAGTCCCTCGCTGGCAGCCGCCGCTCGCGCGCGCACCGCCTCCGACGGCGCCGCGAGATCGCGCGCGAGCCGCGTCCGCACGGCGTCGATCGGGCCGACGCGCGCCAACGTCTCGAGGGCGAGCGCCGCGATCGTCGGGTCGGGGTCGCGCGTGGCGAGCGCCAGGGCGTCGTCGACGGCATCCTGCCCGAGCGCATCGGAACCGGCGGCGATCGCGGCGAGGGCCGCGCGCCGAACCGACGCCTCCGGATCGCCGAGCGCCGCGTGGATCGCCCCCGCCGCGTCGCCGCCGGCGGCCAGCGCGGCGCGGACGCCCGCGACGCGCACCGAGGCGGATGCGTCGGCGAGCGCCACCGGGACGAGCCCGGTCGCACCGATCGCGCTCGCCGCCGACAGCAGTTCCAGCTTCTCGGCCGCGTCGGCGCGTTCGAACGCGCGTTGAAGTGCCGCGGCGGCGCGGTCGGGGGCGTCGCGGCCGAGCGCGGCCAGGCCGCGCACCGCGAGAATGCGCACGCCGCGGTCGTCGTCCGTGGCCAATCCGACGAGCGCCTTCGCCGCGCGGTCGCGCGTCGCCTTGCGCCGTGCGAGGGCCGCAAGCGCACGCGCCGCGTCGGCGCGAATCACCGGGTCGCTGTCGCCGGCCAGTGCGATCGCCAGATCGTCGACCTGCCTCGGGTGTGCGTTGACGTGTGCGACCGCGCAGTCGGCGATGAGTCGCCGGACGTCGATCGACGGATCGCGCGTGGCGCGCCGCAGCTCGCGCGCGGCGCTGCGGGATCCGGCCGCGAGCGCATTGCACAAGCCGCGCACGCCGATCGGCTTGAGCGCGGCATCGTCCTTGCCGCGCGCCGCGGAGACGAGGTACGTGAACACGGCAGACGGCTTCGTCCGCGCGACCTGTGCGTACACCTCGGCGGCGACCCGCCGCGCGCGTCCCTTCTTTTTCCACAACTGCGCGATGCCTCCGACCGCCGCGCTCGTCGAGCCGCCGACTTCGACGCTGTTGGCCAACCCGTAGGCCGCGCCCACCGCGACGTCGAAGCGGTCCTTCTTGATCAACTCGTACAGCTCGTTTTGTGCCCGCCGCCCGACGAATCCGTAGGCGCGCGCCGCCGCCGCGCGTACCGCCGGCGAATCGTCCTCGAGCAGCGGTTTGAGCGACGGACCCGCGGCGGGTTCCTTCGTGCGCGCCAGTTCTCCCCAGCCGAGTGCGATCGCCTGGCGCATCGCCGGGCTCAATCCCGCGAGCCCCTCCGTGAGCGACACCAGTTCGACCGCGGCATCCTGCGGGTTGACGCGGGCGAACAGCGGCCACGCGGCCGTCTTGATCGCCTCGTCGTCCGATCGCGTGGCGAGCCGCAGCGGGCCGGCGAGTTCCCCGTATACCGATTTCGGCGCGTACTCGTCGAGCAATTCGAGCGCCAGCAGTCGGTGGTCGGTTGGCGCGCGGTGATCGCTCACGAGCGCGATCGCGGCCCGGGACGCGCTTTCCGGGTCGGTGCGGAACGCGCGGCGCAGCAACTCGGCCGCCCGCTTGCGGTGGCGCGCGACGGCGTCGGGATCGGCGAGGATGCGCACGGCCGCGTCCGCGTCGGCCGCGTCGGCGGTGTCCGTCGCGAGCGCGGCGAGCAACTCGGCGCGGGCGGCCGATTGCGGGTCGGCGGCGAGCGCGAGTTGGAAGATCGCGTGCGCCGCTTCGTCGCCCAGCGACCGCGCGGCGGAAAACGCCAGGTGGCGGATGTGGGCATCGGCCGACGCCGCCGCGTCCGCCAGAACGTCCCGGTACGCGTCGGGAAGGCGCGCCGCCGCCGCCGTCGCCAGCGCGAGCGCCGCGGTCTGCACCGCGGGGTTGTCGCTCGCGAGCGCCTGCTTGACCAGCGACACCTCCTGCGAGCCGCCGCGCGCGATCGGCCGCAGCGCGTCGAGCACGGCGATCCGGTCGTCGTCGGACAGATCGGATGCCGACAGCGGCGCCAGGTGCACCGCGTCGCCCGTCGCGGCATACGACCACAGAGCCCGCTCGATCGGATCGAGCCGTTCGAGCACGGCGTCGGCGTACCCGGTGCCCCCGAGGTCGCCGACGACGTCGCCGTCGGCGATTTCCGGCCACCGGTCGGCGGCGATCATCGCGCGGGTGACGCCCGGATCGGCGACAATCGATCCGTAGCGCGGGCTCGCCGGCAGCCAGAAGAACGCCGACAGGCCCGGCGACCCCTTGCGGACGACGACGCGCTCCGTGCGCCCGTCGCGCGTCGGCGCCGCGCCGAGGTAGTAGTTGCCGGCGAGCGCGAGCCAAATCGTGACGAGTGCGGCCAGTGGCACACCGACGGCGACGGCGGCCGCGGCGCGGAAGAACCGCCGTGTGCGGTGGAGCACCGCAAGTTCCTCGGGCGTCGACGGCGCAATGCCCTCGCGACGGACCTGCCACCACTCGCGCAGCGACAGGCGGCGGTGTTGTGCCGCCTTGCTGCCCAGCAGTTCGTACGCGCGCCGCGCGGCCGCCCGCGCGGGCGCGGCGATTTCGCGAATGCGCCCGGCCAACAGCTCGTGCGCGAGCCGATAGTGATGCGCGCCGTCGGCGCCCCGCACGACGTACAGCAGGCCGTGTTCGGCGAACGCGGCGGCGGCTCGCCGCGCGAACTCGCGGTCGATCCCCGCGCGGGCCGCGGCCCAGTCCGGGGGCTGCGGCGGGGCCTCGTCGCCCGTCGCCAGCTCCGCGAGCAGCCGCAGCGCCGCGCGTTCGTTGCCGGTCGTCGCGGCAACGTGTCCGATCCACTGTCGCTCCAGCTCTGTCGCCCCGCCGGCGGCGCGCAGGTCGTCGACCGTCGCGATGCGCAACGCGCGAATGGCGAGCGCTGCGATCTGCAGGTCGGCCGGCAGGATCGGTCCGGCCGCGGCGAGCTGATCGACGACGGCGTCGGCGAGCGTTCGGTCCGACGTGAGGCCCGCGAGCGACAGCGTGCGTTCGAGTACGTGCGCGGCCGTCGGCGGATCGAACCGGCGCAACTCGAAACGGGACGCCGGCGGGAACAGCGACCCGGTCCGCTTTTCGAGCGCGCCGAACCGGTGGACGCGGGCGCTGCAGCAGGAAAACAGAAACCGCGCCCGCCCGCGCGACCGGGTGACGACGCGCGCGAACAGGTCGCCGAGTTGCGCGTTGATTCGCTGGTCGTTGAGGCCGAGCAGGTAGTCGACGTCGTCGAGGACGAACAGGTACAGCTGCCCCTCGATCGCCTGCGACACGATCCGCGCCAGGTAATTCAGCGGCTGCTCGCCCTCGCTCGGGTTTTGGCCCGTGACCGCATGCGCGGCCTCCGCGAACGAGCGTGCCGGGTCGGACAGGTCGTCGCACGGCAGTACGATGACGCCGTGGTCGCGCAAGTGCGGAATCAGTCCGGCGCGCAACAGCGACGTCTTGCCGACGCCCGCCTCGCCGTACAACAGCCCGGCGCGGAAGCCGTCGCCGGTGATCAATTTGGCCAGCTCATCTCGCTCGCCGTCGCGGCCGTAGAACACGTCGCGCTCGGATTCGGTAAACGCCGCGAGGCCGCGCAGCGGAGTCCCCGTCTGCGGATACGTCGTCGCCGGCACGGGCTCGACTATAAACGAAATCGCGCAGATGCGAGTTGTGGCGCGCTTACTTTCGGCAGTAGCCTGTGCGCGTGTCCGCGATCGATGTCTCCGATCTCACGGTCCACTACGGTCGGCGCGTCGCCGTCGACTCCGTGAGCTTGCGCGTCGACGCACGCGAAATCGTCGCCGTGCTCGGCCCGAACGGCGCGGGCAAGAGTACGCTGCTCGCCGCGATCGCTGGCGCGCTGCCGGCGACCGCGGGGACGATTCGGATCGCGGGCGTCGATCCCGCGCAACGCCCCCTCGATGCGAGGCGCGCGACCGGGTTTTGCGACCAGCCGCCGACGCTGTACGAGTTCCTG
The DNA here is from genome assembly GCA_003696105.1 of Deltaproteobacteria bacterium. NCBI lineage: Bacteria > Pseudomonadati > Myxococcota > Myxococcia > Deltaproteobacteria bacterium. The sequence goes on from RFGE01000275.1 coordinate 4,374, forward strand.
ACCGTCGAGGAGCACGTTACGTTCGTCGCGCGCGCGCGCGGCGCGGAGGACGCGGCTGCCGTGACGGCCGTGTTGGCCGACCTGGGGCTCGCCGGCGTGTCGCAACGGCTCTGCCGCGAGCTGTCCTTCGGTATGCGGCAGCGAGTCGGCCTGGCTGCCGCTCTGATCGGCGCCGTCCGCGTCGTGTTGCTCGACGAGACGCTCAACGGGTTGGATCCGCGTGCGTCGGTGCGCGCCCGCGCCAGCGTGCAGCGTGCCGCCGAAGCGGGCGCCGCCGTGGTCATGTCGACGCATTTGCTGGGGGTCGCCGAGCGCCTGTGTTCGCGCATCGTGATCATGGACCGCGGCCGGATTCGCGCCGATGTGGCGGCGCACGGTCTCGATGCGGCGGCGGTCGAAGAGTTGTATATGCAGCACGTTCGCGACGAGGACGCGGCGTGACCCACATGACGGCTCGCGAGTTGTTGCGATGGTCGGCGTTGGAGGCGCGCCGGCGCCGTCGAGCGCGCGCGGGGCTCGGGCGCGTACCGCCCGCGGGGTGGGCCGCCGTCGCCGCCGCCGCGCTCGCGATCGAGATCGTCCGCCGCGGAGGAGACGAGGTCAGCCGCCTGTGGATTGCCGCGGCGGTCATCGGCAACGCGGTCGTCGTTTTCGGCGCACCGTTTCGCATGTACTGGCGGCGAGACACGGCCTTGCTCGCGAGGCTGCCGCTCGACGGCGACGTGCTGTACCGGGTGGCGCTCGCGCGCAGCGCCGCGGCGGCCGCACGCGTGGCGGTTGCGCTCGCGGTCGCCGCGTGCGCGTTCGGCGCCGTCGATTCGTGGGCGATCGCGGGCCGCCACGCGCTGCTGGGCGCGATCGGTGCGGTCGCGTCCGCTGCGCTCGGTCCAGCGGTCGCGCTGTTCGCCGGCGCGCTGATCGCTTCCGAGCGCGCGATGGCGTTGGTGCACAGTCTCGCGGGCGGCGAGATCGGGGCGCCGAAGACGACGTGGCTCGGGTTGCTGCCGGGCGTGGCCGCGGCCGCCGTCGGCGCGGCGCTGCTCGCGGGAGCGCCGTGGGCAGCGGGCGATACCGCCACCGCGGTCGGCTCACCGGAGGCGCTCGCGGTGGCGGCGATCGGGATCGCCGCCGGCGTCCTCGCCGCGTCGCTGCCGCTCGCGCGCCGGTGGATGGGGGCCGCGGTGCGCGAGGTGGCAGCGCTCGACGCCGTTCGGCTGGCGCACGTCGACCGCGTCGGCCCGTCGGCACTCGAGCGAGCGTGCGGCCGCCTGCTGTCGCGCGGCGCACGCCTCGTGTTCGACAAGGACGCCGCCGTCGCACGCCGGCGGTATCCCGCGCCCTATCTCGTCATGGGGCTGGGTGTCGTTGCGTTGTGGATCGTCGCCGCCGTACGGCCGGAGGCGATGACGACGTGGGCCGCCGCGCTGCTGGGCGCCCAGGCGACGTATGCCGCGGTGATGGCCAGGCGACTGTGGACGCCGCCGGTCGAACACGCGGTGCTGGTGCGCACGTTACCGATCGCCTCGGGTGACGTCGCGGCCGCCAAGCGCGCTGCCGCGGCGCTGCGCGCGGCGATCGCGATTGGCGCCGGCGGCGTGCCGGTGGTCGCGCGTGCGCCCGACCCGGCCGAGCTGGCCGTCGTCGTCGCCGCGGCGGCCGCCGTCGCGTTGCTGGCCGGCGCGCGCGCAGATCGGCGCGCGTGAGCGCCGCGGCGGGCGAGGAGGCGGTTGCGCGTAGGCGCGCCAGCGAGGTTGCGACCTGCGAGGCGAGGTTCGGCGCACGCCCGCAGCGCACGAGGGCGCGTATCCACATACGGTACCGAGGGGCGCGAGGACGTACGCCGAACATCGCCCGCTGATCGCGACCGCAGCCAGCGGCGATGCGCAACAGCCTCCTAGGTTTTGAGGACACCCGGGCGCGTCGGTTCGTCGTCGGTCGGCGACGCGTCGTCGCGGTCGGTGTGGAACACGTGCAGGGATCGAGTACACGCGTCCGCCTCGCGCCCGCTCTGGCGCAGGTCGAACAGGCAAACGACCTCCGTGCGACGACCCGGGTCGACGTTGGCGACGAACCGCGTCACGGAGCTGAGCACGAAGTACAGCCCCAAGCCGGCGCCGCCGCCACCTGTCGGCCGCGGGCGACCGCGCTCGGTGCGCGCGCGCAACAGGTGATCGACGATGGCTTCCTTGTGTAGCTGGCCGAACGCGTCCTCGACCGACACCGCGAAATAGCGCCCGTCGCAGGCGTAGCGCAGCAGCGCGGGCGACGCGATCGCCGCGCCGGCGTCGACCTCGTCGGCCGAGGGGACTCTCGGGGTCTCGCCGCGCGCGATCGCGGGCGCGTCGTACATGGCGTTCATCAGCAGCTCGTCGGTGACGCTTTCGATCTTGGCCACGAGCTGCCGGCGCGCGCCGACCGATCTGGCTTGTTCCGCAACCGTGAGCAGCGCGATCCGTTTCTGCTCGTACGAATCGATCGACAGCTCGTGCACGCGCACGCCCCACGCGAGGTACTTCTCGAGCCCGAAGATGTCGCCTGAAAGCAGCTTCACCGACGTGACGACGAGTTCATCGTCGTCGCCGCTCGAGTTCTTGCCGACGTCGCTGATGATGTGGTCGAGCCCGGTGTGGCGGAGCAACTCGACCACGTCGTTGTCCTCGAGCGATGCGCCGAGGCAAATGATGTCGCCGCAGCCTCCCGCCTCGTCGAGCAGCGCGGGCAGGTCGACCTCCGCGCGCGCCTGCTGGTCGACGATGACGATACTCGGCGGAGGCTCGAACTGGCCCGTCCCCCTCGCGCTGCGGAATTCGACGGTCGACCCCGCCGCGTGGAGCGAGCGTTTCAGCGTCCGCCGCAGGCTCGGATCGTCCGTGATGCAGAGCGCGTGCGGCGACAACTTGGGCATACTTCTTTACCATTGTATCTGCCAGCATTCGCGGGCGTCAAAAAAGAAGCGCGCCGCGAGCGCGATCCAGCGTACGAATTTCGTGATGTGGACATCGGTGCGCGTCAGGCGGTGCGTGTGCGCCGGCCGCAGCGATGTGGCGTCGAGTGCGCCGGTGTCGGTACGAGCGCGGGCCGGTCGACATCGGTGCGCCGCAAGTGGCGGCGATCTCATATCGCCTGGTACGATTACGCGCCCACGGCATGAGCGTACGTCCGCCGCCACCACCGCCCAGTAAGAAAGACGACCCGGCACCCGCGCGCCGGGCGGCTACTCCTCCGCCGATCCCGGTGGACGAGCCGAGTGAAGTGGAGGACAGCTCGCTCGCGACGCGACCGGTGCCGGCGCCGGATGCCGCCGCGGCGGTAGACGAACTTGCCGGGCTGATCGCCGGCGAGGCGGAGGCCCTCCTCGTCGGCGGAGACGGCGCGGCCGAGGAGGCGTTGGCCGACATCAACCTGCGGCTCGCGTTGCTCCACTGGGACGTGCTCGAGGATGCGGAAGCTGCGGCGCGCTATCTGGAACTCGCGGATCGCCATCCGCTCGCGCCGGCGCTGGCGCTCGCGCACGCAGTGACCGAGGGCAGCGCCGAAGCGTTGGTCGCCGCGAGCCACGCGCTGGCCGAGGCGACGCCCGAGGCGCTCTCGGTCGTCGGCGGTGCCGCGGCCGCCCTGCGCGACGTGGCCGAGGCGTGGCTGTATCGGTTCAACGATGCGGAGCACGCCGTCGCCGCCGCCCGCGTCGCGCTCGATCGCATCGCGGCCAGCGAGGGCGCCGCCGCGGACGAACTGCGCGACGAGCTGCGCCACGTGTACGCGGCCGGCCTCGCGGCCGCCGGCGAGTGGCACGAGTTGGCGTCGCTGCTCGCGGAGGCTGCGGTCGCGTTCGGCACCGGCCGGCGCAGCGCGCCGCGCTCGCGGGTTCCGGTGGACGCGCTGCGCAGTTTGGGCGAGGCGATCCACGTATACCTCGACCGGCTCGCCGACGCCGACGCGGCACGCGGGTTGATGACCCGCGCGCTGTCGGTGGAACTGGACAGCCCGGCGCGGCCGAGCGAGGCGCTCGCGCGGCTGTACATCGTCGACCGCGCGATCGAGCTGGCGGCGGCGGAGGCGGGCGACGAGCTCGACCTCGCCGCGCTGCTCGCGTCGCGCGAGGCGCTGCTTCCGGCGGACTGCCCGGTGGAAGTCGGCGCGACCCGCTACCGCGCGGCCGCGGCCGCCGAACGCGCGGGGGACAGTGCGCGCGCCCGTGCGGTGTTGGCTGAACTCGCGGCGCCGGCCGCGTCCGCGGGAGCGCAGGCGGAGTGGGGCCCACGGCTGGCGCAAACCGAGCGCCTCCGGCTCGCGATCGCAGCCGAGCAGTGGACGGAGGCGGCGGCCGCGCTGCGCGAGTTGGCCGGCCACCCGGCATCGGGATCGCTGGCGCCGTTGTACGAACGCCGCGCCGCGGAGGTGCTCGATGCGCGCGCCTTCGACGCGCAGGCCGCCGTGACGCAGTGGCGGCGACAGTTCGATGCTGACACAACTGATTGGACCGCCGCTCGCGCGGTCGAGCGCCTCATGTTGGCCGGGCCGCCTGAGCCGCTCATCGACTTTTTGATCGCGACGGCAGAGATCCCCGGGAACCGGATGGCCGCCCGGCGGCGCGCGGCGGCCGTTGCCGAGAGCCGCGCAGGCGACGTGGACGCCGCGATGCGGCTGCGCGCCCAGGCCGTGCGCGCCGACGACGACATCGGGGCGATGCTGGACGTGGCGCGGCTGCACCGCAAACAGCGCGACCGGGACGCGCTGGCGGCGGCGTATCTCGCGATCGCCGAGCGCGTGGGCGTGGCGCGCGCGAAAGCCGCGCTGGAGTGCGCGGCCGGTGCACTCCACGTGTCGCGCGGGCGCTACGACGCGGCGCGCGCCGCGTTCGAGGCAGCGGCGCGCCATGCGCCGTCCGACCCGACCGCGTGGGCCGCGCTGGCGGACCTGCACCGCCGTGCCGGTCGCCAGCGCGAGCTGGCCGTCGCCCTCGAGCAACTCGCGCGCACCGCCGCTCTGGCGGACACGCGGGTGCGCGCGTTGCGGGAGCTGGCGGCGATCACGGCCGACTTTCTCGCCGACCCGAAGGCGGCGATACGCCACTACGAGGCGGCGTTGGACATCGATGCCGACGACGTCGAGTCGCTGGTTCAGCTCGCGCGGTTGTACGACAAGGTCAAGAACTGGTCGCGCGCCGTGGACCTGCGCCACCGCGCAGTCGATCAGGATGGCGATGTCGACCGCCGCGTCGAGTTGTGGCTCGAGATCGGGGCGATCGAGGAGCGCCATCGCAAGGACGAGGCCGCCGCGGTGAGCGCGTACGAGGCTGCGCTCGACCTCGCGCCGGACAACGTGACCGCACTCGGCGCGCTCGCGCGGATCCACCGCCGCCGCAACGCGTACCCGGAGCTTTTGAACACGTTGCGGCGCGAACTCGATGTCACGGAGGATCCGCAACGGCGCCTCGCGCTGCTCCTCGACATCGCGGAGGCGGCGGAGCGAGTCGCCGGCGAAGCGCCGCTGGACGCATATCTAGCGGTGCTCGCGGTCGACCCGGCGAGCGACAAGGCGCTTGCCGGCGTCGAGCGCATCGCGGTCGCGCAGAACCGATGGGACGTGATCGCCGACGCCTTTGCCGCCGCGCCGCCGACGGCGCACAACCTGGACGTGTTGGCCCGCGCACTCGAACAGCTCGATCGCTACGACGCGTTGGCGAAGACGCGCGCCGCTCAGATCGAGTTCGCGAAGACCGACCGACAGCGCGCGGAGCTCGCGGTGTCGGCGGCGGAACTCTACGAGAAGCAGCTCGACAACGCCGAGGAGGCCATCGATCTGTACGAGCGCGCGCTCCAGTTTCAGCCGGGACACGAGCGGGCGCGCGCCGCGCTCGCCCGTCTGCTCGAGACGCACGCGCGGTGGCCCGAACTGGCGGCGGCGCTCGAGCGCGAGCTGCAGGCCGTACCCGCGGGCGACAAGAAGCGCCAGATGGTGCTGCTGGCGCGCCTCGCGGAGTTGCGCCGCGACAAGCTGCAAAAGCTCGGCGACGCGGCGCTCGCGTACGAGGCGATCCTGGAACTGGCGCCTGGTCACATGCCGGCGCTCGAGGCGCTGCAGGAGTTGTACGAGCGCCTCGACCGGCCGAAGGACTTGTTGCGGGTGCTCGAGGCGCGCGCGGCCGCGGTCGATGACCAGAGCGCCAAGGTCGAGCTGTGGACGCGGATCGCCGAGGTGAAGGCTGACCGCGGCGACATCGACGGCGCGGTAGCCGCCTACCAAGACGCATTCGATGCGGACCCGAGTTCGCGCGACACGTTCACCGCGCTCGAGCGGCTGTGCTACCGCCACCAGCGGTGGATCGACGCGATGTCGCTGTACGACAAGGCGACCGAGCTGGTCGAAAGTGGCCGGTCGCGCGCATACCGGCTCGGCGATCTCTACCTGCGCCGAGGCCAGGTGCAGCTGCAGTACCTCGACCAGCCGGGCGAAGCGGCGGCGTCCTACCTGCGCGTCATCGAACTCGATCCCGACAACGACACCGCGATCAAGTTTCTCGAGACGATCTTCGCACAACAAAACGATTGGGCCGTCTGATCAGTGCGTACGAGACGCGCGCCCAACTCGCGCGCGACGACGACAAGCGCCTCGATAGCCTCCGCCGGGCGGCTCGGGTTGCGGGCGCGAAGCTCAAGGATCCGGCCGAGGCAGCGCGAATCTACGAGGCGATCGTCCAAATCGATCCGGCCGACACGGAGGCGCTCGACGCGCTCGAGCGGTTCCATGAGCGCGCAAGGAACTGGCAGAAACTGGTCGACGTGCTGCGCATTCGGCTCGAGTCGGCACCGGCGGGCGACGCCGCGACCGCACTTTTGCGCCGCATCGCGCGCATCTGCGAGGAGGGGCTGCGCGACGAGCAGCAGGCGATCGAGAGCTACCTGCGCATCCTCGAGATCGCTCCCGGCAACAAGGAAGCGCTCGAAGCACTCGGCCGGATCTACGAGTCGACCGAGCAGTGGACGCAGTTCATCGACATCACGCGGCGTCAGATTCGCGTCACGACCGACCGCAACCACAAGGCGCTGCTGTATTTCAAGTGCGGTTCGGTCATGGAGGCGAAGTTCGGCAAGGAGGAGGACGCGATCCGGTACTACGACGCCGCGATCAAGACCTCGCCGTCTTGCCTGCCCGCCGTCCACGGACTGCGCGACCTGTATCGCCGCCGCCAGGATTGGCCGCGCGTCATCCAGACGTTGGAACTCGAGGTCAAGCTGTGGCAGGACGACAAGGAGCGCGCGGGCGTATTCGCGCAGATCGGCCAGATCTACGGCACGCATCTCGGCCAGCCGGAGCGCGCGTTGCACTACTACGAGTCGGCGCTCGCGGTGGATCCGGAGTGCCTGCCGGCGAACAAGGCCTTGTTCGAGCAGTACTACCAGGCCGGCGACTGGGAGCGAGCGAAGCCGTTGGCACAAGCGCTCGCGCAGAAGGCGATGCGCGAAGGCGATCCGAGCCAGCGCTCCGACTTCTACCTCAAGCGGGGGATCGTCGCGCGCATGACGGGCGACATGCGCAACGCAGCCGAGAGCATCATCATCGCGCTCGAGATCAAGCCGACCAATCTCGACGCGCTCGACGCGCTCGGCGACCTCGCCAGGGTCGCCCCCGACGCCTACGACTTTCCGGCGACCTACCGCGAACTGGAAAAGATTTACAAGCGGCGTGACGACTCGGCGCCGTATATGGCGCGCGTCCACGTCGCGCGCGCCGTCATGGCCGAGCGGGAAGGCGATCTCGACCAGGCCGAGACGTTGTATGCACAAGCGCTTGGCGAGGCGCCCGACGATTTCACGATTCTGTCGGCGCTGGTCGACCTGCACTGCAACATGCGACGCTGGTCGCATGCGTGTGACGCGATCGTCAAGTTCCTGAACGGCTCGCCGCCGCCGCCAGACGACGTCAAGGTGCGCGCGATGATGCGCCTGGCCGAGATTCACGACGAAGGCGAGATGGATGCGCGGCGGGCTGCAGCGGTGCTGCGCGAGGTGATCAAACTCGATCCGTCACACCAAGAGGCGCACTACCGGCTCGCACAGCAGCAATATCTGTTGGGTCGCTTCGACGAGGCGCGCGCGTCGATCGAGCGAGTCATCGAGCTGGCGGCTGCGCCGGGACAGGACCTGCGCCCGGAAAACCTCGCGCGCTATTACTACTACCTCGGCCGGATCATCGAAGCGGGTGGCGATCGGCGCGCGGCGACGTCGCGCTATCGCCGTGCGGCGGAGTACGACCCCGGGTATGCGCCGCCGGCTCTGGCGCTCGCCAAGCGCGCCGTGGAGGCCAACGATCAGCGCGGCGCGGAGACGCTGCTCATCAACGCGGCGCACGCGGCGATGGAGACCGGCGGTGCCGCTGCAGCCGTCCCACTGCAGCGCGGGCTCGCCCGCATCCTTCTCGCGTCCGGCGAGCGCGCGGCGGCCATCGAAGCGTATCGCGGCATCCTCGCGGTCGAGCCGGACTCGGCGGCCAATCGCGTGGCGCTCGCGGAGATCTACGCCGTCGACGATTTGCCGAAGGCGATCCAGGAACTTCACCGCGTGCTCGAACGCGATCTCCGCCACGGGCCCGCGTACCGCATGCTCGCGCAGTCCTACTTGCAGATGGGAGAGACCGAGCGGGCCGTCCGGCTGCTGTCGGTGATGCAGCTACTGGGCTACGCGGAAGACGAAGACGAGACGGCGCTGCGGCGAGCCGAGGCGTCGGTGCGGTACACCCCGTTGCGCGGTCAGATGACCGACGAGCTGCGGTCGCAATTCTTGATTCGGCACCGCGGCTCGGCGTACGGCAAGTTGTTTCGGGCGTGCGCGGCCGAGATCACCGCGCTGTTCCCGCAGCCGTCGATGGGCGAGAATCTCGCACCCGCCCAGGCGACGGACGACGCCGCGTTCAAGGTGGCAATCGCAGACAGCGTGCGACTTTTCGGCGTGGAGCCGGAGATCTACGTCGGCGACAAGGTGAGCGACGGGATGGTCGTGCTCGCGTACCCACGGCCGATCGTGGTTCTCGACCGCAGTCTGCTCGACGAGACGGACGCCGCGCGCCGCTTCCTGCTCGGCCGGGCGTTCGAAGCGATTCGGGGTGGCTACGCGGTGTTGTTGCGGCTTACGCGCCGCGAAAAGCTCGAACTGGGCGGACTGCTTCGGTCGCTGCTTCTGCCCGAGTCCGAGCAGACCGGACCGACGCGCGAGTTCGTCCGCAGCCTGCCGCGCCGCGCGCTCCGCGTGATCGAGCGCCTGTCGGGGCACCGGATCGATGAGGACGTCGAAGACTGGGTCGACGGCATGGTGAACGCCGCCAACCGCGCCGGGTTGTTCGCGGCCGACGACTTCGGCGCCGCCGCGCGGATGATGTTCCGACTCGCAGGTGAAACGATGGCGCTGACCGCCGACGGCGCGCTGGCGCTCGGCGCGCTCCAGGGCGGCGAGGACCTCGTGCGGTTCTTCCTCGCCGACGACTACCATCGAACGCGCGACGCGCTGGCGCGGCCCGCGCCGCCGTCCGGGGCGTGACGAGTGCGAATCGCGCGCACAGGCGCCGGCCGATGCCTCCCCGCTCGCGGAGCCCGCGGGGACCACGCGCTTGCGGGGCGGGCGCCGGCTCGCGGCGCGCGGAGCGCGGGATCGGCGCCGGCCCGCGGCGAGCGCAGCGCGGGCGGGCGCCGGCCGGAGGGCGGGCGGGCGGCGGCAGGGGCGCGATCGCCGGCCGCGCCGACTTCGAGGATCTCGGTCCGTGGGCTAGGCTTCCCGGACCGATCTGATATACACTAGCGCGGAAGCGCACTTCCGGCAGTATTTAGTATTCTGCATCACAGGGATTACGTTCCGAGGGTCGGATGAGCCAGAAGTTCCAGGCGACGGTGCATCAACGTGACGACGTCACGTTCGTCAAGCTCGCCGGAGTGATCGACGAAGACAACGAACTTTCCGACTTGGTTGACAAAATCGGAAAGGGGACGTGTGTCATCGACCTCGGCGAGGTCGAGCGCATCAACTCGTGCGGCGTGCGCGACTGGGTCAACTGGCTCGGCAAGATCGAGAGCGCGGGTGCCGAGGTCGTGCTGGTCGAGTGCTCGCCGGCGATCGTTGCGCAGATCAACCTCGTCAACAACTTCACGGGCAAGGGCGTCGTCAAGAGCTTCTACGTCCCGTACTTCTGTCCCGAATGCGACGAGGAAAAGGTGCTGCTGTGCGAGACCGCCGACATGGGGCCGCCGCCGCACGAGCCGCCGACTTGTCGCTGTGACGAGTGCGACCTCGTCATGGACTTCGACGACATGCCCGACTCGTACTTCGCGTTCCTCGCGAACCAAAAGAAGATCGCGGACGCGGGCAAGGTCGATCAGGTCATCAGCGAGTTCAACCCGGGGGACGGCGAGAAGTCCAAGATTCGCTCGCGCGTCGGCTCGACCAGCCTGTCGGGCGCGTCGCTGTCGTCGTCGTTGCCGAGCGTACCGTCGCTGCCGTCGATCTCGCGGTCGTCGGCGGGGCTCGGAACGGGCGCGGGGTCGCGGCCGGGCAGCGCGTTCACGGGCACCGGCTCGCGACCGGGCTTCGGCACCTCGCCTGGGTCAAACCCGGGGACGTTGCCCGGCTCCCCGCCCGACGCGCGCGCGGCGGCCGTCGCGCCCCGCAGCGGCGCCGTCGTCTACGTCCTGGTCGGGGTTCTCGTGCTCGCGATCGTCGTGTTGGGCGTCCTGCTGTTCGCCAAGTAAGTCCCCGTGGCCGATTCGGCTCTCCAGCGGTTCTTGCAAGAGTTCAAGCGCACTGCGCCCGCGATCGTCGACAGCTACTTCGTCGTCGACAAGGACCGCAACATCGTAGACTTCAACCGCGCGTTCTACGCGATGTTGCCGCGCCAGGTCGCTCGCGGCCTCAAGGGCAAGAAGTGCTACGACGTCATCGAACTCAACATCTGCCGCGACAACTGCATCGCGATGCAGTGCTGGGAAAGCGGCCGCCACGTGCGGCTCGACGAAATCACCGGCACGGTCATCGGCGACGCGGAGGGGCAGCAGCTGCGATTCATCCTGTCGGCCGTGCCGATCACCGACGACGACGGCAACCCGATCGGGGCGCTTGAGATCCAGCGCAACGTCACCGACGAGGCGGTCGTCCAGGTCAAATACCAGGAGATGCTCGAAACCGAAGCGCGCGAGCGCGAGCGGCTCGCTACGCAGATCCGCGCGCGCACGAAGGAGCTGCTGGAAACCAACCAGCGGCTGCTCAAGACGCAAAAAGAACTGCTCGCGTACAAAAAGGGGCTGATCGCGTAACCGCCGCGCGAGCGGCGCACGACGGCCGCGCGGCCGAGACGGCCGGCGGGCGTGGAACACCCCGTCCTGCGAGCGGCGCCGCGGCACGCGGCGACGGTCCGGTGGCCGCTGCGCAACCGCAGTGCCACACGGCTCCGCCTACACGTCGCCGAATGAACTACACGTCGCATGCAAGCGAAGCTAACTCGGCGCGCCTGAACGGATTTCCGGTAAGCCGCCGGTTTGACCGGGCTGTGTACTGCGCGTAAGATCGACGACAACGCTATGGCCAAGCGCGCTGGGCCGAGCATCTCGGTCAAGATGATCCTGACCACGACGTTGCTGATCCTCGTGATCGTCGTCGGGTTCGGATTTCTGAACATATACAACGTCCGGAAGGTCTACGACAAAAGCGCGGAAGACAAGATCGCGCAGTTCCGGGAACAGCTCACCGCCAGCGGCGCCGCGGTGACGCAGACGTTTGCGCAGGCCGTGCTGCCGTTTCTGGCGGAGTCGAACGTCCCCGAGATCAAGGGCCTCGTCGCGAAGACGCAGAAACTCGATCCGGACCTCCGCCTGATCTACGTGCTCGACGGCAACCGCGGCGTCGTGGCCCACTCCGACGCGAGCCGCTACGGCGAAGGCAACCCGCCGATCAGCGACGAGTCGTGGGCCAAGATCGTCGAGCACTGGAAGGAGCAGCAGGCGGCGGGCGAGACGAATCCGCTGGTTCGCGGATTGGCGCTCAAGACGCCGCGGGACGGCAACCTGCTTTACTTCGCATACCCGGTCTACCTCGGCGGCGTGACGCCGACGATCAGTTCCGCGCTCGCCGACGACCCGGGAGACAATCGCCTCGGTTACGTCGTGCTCGGCTACTCGCTCGATCCGATCGAGCGGTTCGTGAAGGAAGCCAAGCAGGAAAAGGACCGCGCGTCGTATGAGGCCGCCTTGCGCACGGGCGCGGTCGGGTTCTTGTTCGTCCTCATTGGCTCGCTGCTGGCGATCTTCCAGGGACTGAGCATCTCCAAGCCGATCAAGGTCCTCGCGTGGCGCGCCGATCAGATCGCGCGCGGCGACCTCGAGGCACGGGTCGAGGTAACGAGCACCGACGAGATCGGGATGCTCGCGGAGAACTTCAACTTCATGACCGACCAGCTCGTGATCCTGCTGCGCGAGACCCAGGAAAAGGCGCACATGGAAAAGGAGCTGGAGGTCGCGCGAACCATTCAGGAAACGTTGGTACCGCCCAACGATCCGGTATCCACCGACTTCATGGAGTTTGCCGGCTACTTTCAGCCGGCGTCGCAATGTGGTGGAGACTGGTGGACCTACCACGAGTTGGTAGGCGAAAAGACATTGATCGTGATCGGCGACGTCACCGGGCACGGCGTTCCCTCCGCCATGATCACGGCGACCGCGAAGGCGGCGTGCGACGTCGCGAGGACGATCAACAACAACGACGTGACCGTCACGACTCTGCTCGAGATCATGAACGACGCGATCTTCCAGAGCGCGAAGCGCAAGTTCGTGATGACCTGCTTTGCGTCGATCATCGACCCGCGCACGCGCACGATCACGTACGCCAACGCCGGTCACAACTTCCCCTACCTGTTCCGGCAGAACGAGGGGCGTGGGGAGTTCGGCTCGCTCATGATCCGCGGCAACCGCCTCGGTGACTTGAAGGAGTCGAAATACGAGTCCAAGACGACGAAGCTTGCGCCCGGCGACCTGCTGATTTGGTACACGGACGGCATCGTCGAGTGCGAGAACGCGCAAGGCGAGGAGTACGGCGAAAAGCGGTTCCGCGCGTCGATTCGGCGAGCGGCGCATCTGTCCGCCGCGGAACTGCGCGACAGCGTCGTCAACGATGCGATGGCGTTCTTTGGTGACATGCCGCGCAAGGACGACATCACCATGGTGATCGGCAAGATTCTGTAGGAGGAAACGTGAGGGCCGCCAGGATCGCAGTGTGTGCCGCCGCCGTCTTCGCCGTTACGGCGTACGTCGCGCCGAAGGTGTTCGCTCAGACCGATGTGAGCGAGGCCGACGAACTGTTCGACCGCGGCGACCCCAAGAGTCTCAAACGGGCAGCCAAGAAATACGACGCGGCGATCCGCAAGGACCCGCGCGGCGTGCCCGCTGGCGTCTACGGGAAACGTGCGGCGATTTACGTGTTGCTCAAACAGATCGACGCGGGACTGCAGTGGGTGGATACCGTCGCGCTCAAGCAGTATCCGGACGCGCCGGAGATCCTCGAGTACAAGGCGCTGATGTTGTGGCAGCTGGGGCGGCGCGACGAAGCGATCGCGATCGCCGACCGCGTGGCGAAGGCGAAGCCCGATGCGTTCCAGGTTCAGTTGTTGCGTGGCAACTACTATTACGGGCGCGACCCGGCCAAGGCGGCCGATGCGTTCGAAGCGTATCTCAAGTATCGCCCGGCGTCTCTTGCAGACGGCGATGCTTTGCCGCGTCTGAAGCTCGGCATCGAATACCTTCGCCGCGGCGACGCCGACGCGGCGGAAAAGCACTTCGAGATCGTATCCAAGCAGTTCCGGAGAAATCCGCGCTGGCTGCTCAATGCCAACAACGGACTCTGCGCGGCGTACACGCGCAACCGCAAGTTCGACCGCGCGATCACGCTGTGCGAACGGATTGTCGAAAACCCCAAGCAAATCGACCGCACAGGGGCGGTGTGGTTCAATCTCGGGCAGGCCTATCTGCACATGCGGCAGCCTCGCAAGGCACGGCAGGCAGGCCAGGAGTTCTTGCGCTTCCAGCCGAACAAGGCGAAGGGATACGTGCTCGTCGGTGATGCCTATTTCGAGGAGAGGAACTTCGAAGAGGCGCTACGCTACTACCGGCAGGCCGAGGAACGCGCCGGCTCTGACGCGGGGCTGCTGAAACGACTCGGCAAGGTGTATCGCGCGCTCGGGCAACCAAAGCTGGCGCTTCCCAAGTTGGTCGCCGCGGCGGCTGCCAACCCGGATTCGGTCGACCTCGCGCTCGAACTCGGCGAGACGTACCTCCACCCGGACATCCGCGAAGACGACAAGGCGCTCGCCGCCGTCGA
>RFGE01000276.1 GCA_003696105.1 Deltaproteobacteria bacterium
GCGGCCGCTCACGCGTCGGGCGGCAGCCAGCCGTGGTCGGCGAGCGAGATCGTCCCCGACCGGCGAAACGCGACGCCCTCGGCTTCGAGCAGCTGGCGCTGGCGCGCGGCGGCGACCGGGTCGCGGATGGCGATGGCGGCGGCCGTGCGCGACCGGCGGCCGACGACGCGGTGCCACGGCAGCCCGAGTTCGGGCGGACTGGCGCGCATGGCGGCGCCGGCGACGCGGCCGCCGCGCGGGATGCCGGCGAGCTGCGCCACCTGGCCGTAGGTGGCGACCGCGCCGGGGGGGATGCGGCGCACGACGGCGTAGATGCGCCGGTACAACGCGGCGATGGCGTCGCGATCGCTGGACGGCACGGCGCAGGCAGGGTACGACCGAAGGCGGTGCAGATCCAGGTCCGATACTTCGCGGTGCTGCGCGAGCGGCTGCGGCGCGACGGCGAGCGCCTCGAGCTGCCCGACGGCGCGACCGTCGCCGACGCGGTGGACGCGCTGGCGGCGGCGCACGACGCCGTCGCGGCGCTGCGCGGCCGATTCCGCGCGGCCGTCAACATGGAGATGGTCGACGCGGACGCGGCGCTCGCGGACGGCGACGAGTTGGCGCTGATTCCGCCGGTGGCGGGCGGCGCCGGCGACGGCGCGCCGGGCGGCCGGCTCGCGCGCATGGTCCACGATCGGCCGCCGTCGGTGGACGCGTGCATCGCCGCGGTGCGATCGGCCGACGTCGGCGGCATCGTGACGTTCATCGGCTGCGTGCGGCGAACGAACCGGGGCCGCCAGGTCGACCGCCTCGAGTACGAAGCCTACGACGACATGGCCAACAAGGTGCTCCGCGAGCTGTGCGAGGCGATCGAAGCGGAGATGCCGGGGACCCGGCTGGCGGTCGAACACCGCGCCGGCGTGCTCGCGGTCGGCGACGTGGCCGTCGCGATCGCGGCCGGCGCGCCGCACCGGGCCGAGGCGTTCGCGGCGTGCCGCGCGATGATCGAGCGGCTCAAGCAGTCGGTGCCGATCTGGAAGAAGGAGATCGGCCCCGACGGCGCCGAGTGGATCGGCGTCGGGCCGTAACCGCCGGCGTCCGGCCGCGACCGCGCTCCGCGCACGCGCCCGGGACGCGCGGCCCGCGCCGGTGACACGCCGCCCCGGGCCGGCTGATGCGTCGTCGCCGCCGCGCGCGAGCCGCGGTCGCGCCGGCGCGCTGCCGCCGCGCGCGAGCCGCGGTCGCGCCGGTGCGCGCCTACTCGTCGTCGTCGGTGTGCTCGCCGGCGGCGTTGTCGCCGTCGTGATCGCCGTCGCCCTCCCCGCCCTCGTCGGCGGCGGTTTCGCCGTCGCCCGAGGTGTCCTCCTCCGCTTCCGCATGGTCGTCCCCGGCGGCTTCGTCGCCGCCGGCGCCGTCGCCGTCGCCCTCGCCGTCGTCGCCTTCGCGCACGTCGTCCGGCGCCCGCTTGATGCGATCGGCCGGCGCGCTGAGCTGCGGGCCGGATGTGCGCGGCGGCGGCATCTCGATCGGCTGGGACGCCGGCCGGGCGTCATCGACGTGAATCGGCCGAGCCGTCACCGCTTCCGGCGAAACGCCGTCCGTGGCCGCGGGGCGCACCGCGATGTCGCCGGGCGGCCGGCGAACCGGCGCCTCCGCGCCCACCGCCGGCCGCTCCCCCTCCCGCTGCCGCGCGCGCCGGCGCCGCTCGACGGCGCGCTTGCGCCGGATGTCAGCCGGCGTTTCCCCGGGCACGCAACTGCGACTGCCGATGCGCCGCGGCCGGTCGAACGTGCCGGTCATCCGCATCCCGATGTAGCCGTCAGCACGCCGTGCGAGTTCCATGCTGCGCTCGATCCCCTCGAGCTTCGCGTTCTTCTTCTTCGCCTGGTCGCTGAACTTGAACCGATAGCAGTGGTGGATCTCGCTCCTGGCGAACGGGCTCTTGAGCAGGATGTAGCCCTCCGCGTACAGCTCGCCGTCTGTCGACACTGCCTCGAACGTATCGATGTCCGCGCGCCCGTTGTCGACGGTCAACACGACCTTGTTGTCGCCGAGGTTGAGCTTCGGCAACGTCACCCCCTCTTTCGCGAACGCCGACGCACGGCCGGACGACTGGGTGCGCGGCACGACCTTGCCCGGTCCGACCGTACACATCGGACACGACAACTCGGCGCGGCCGCTCGCCTGGTCGAATGCCAGCCCGCGCTCACCGCGCGGCACGTGGAGGCTCACGTGCGCATTGAGCCCGCCGGTCGCCGGCAATCCCGCAAACACGGCGTCGGCGCTCGGCAACGCCGCGAGGTCGAGCTGAGACGTGTCGACGTCCACGTCCAGCCCGTCCTTGGACCAGACGACACGGCCGTCGACCGTGCCGGCGCCGAGCTGCGCCTCCACGTCGACCCCGACGGCCCCGCGCAGCAGACCGAGGAGGCCCACGCTCGCGTGCAGCTCGTCGACGGCGATCACCGTCGGCTTGTCTCCCGGCTTGTCCGGTCGCGTCGTGAGCACCATGCCGTAGATCGAGAACCGTCCCGGCAGCCAGCCCTTTTCGACCGACGCGATCGTCACGTCGAACCGGTCGTCGAGCGCGTCGATCGCCTTGACGCGCAGCCGATCGGCGTCCAGCGACGCCCACGCCGCCGACACGAACACCAGCAGGACGGCCGCCACGTATCCCGCCCCCCGCAATAGCGACCGTTGCGTCTTGCTCAAACGCGCCATCACGTCCCCTCTCCGTCGGCCGCATCGCCGCCCGACTTTTTGTCTTTCGCCCGGCGCGGCGCGTACGTCGCCACGGTCATCGACGCCTTGCGCAGCTTGCCCTCCTCGCGGAAGCTGCGCTCGATCTGGAGCTGGGTGACGACGACGGCCCGGTTGCGCGATTCCACCTTTTCCAAGAAATCGGCGAGCTGCTGGACCGTGAGATTGCGCAGATCGATCGCGACCGCAATCTCGTCGTAGGCGCCGCGCGCGACCTGCGGCTGCGGCGCGTAGTTCGGGATTTCGATGCCCACCTCTTTCGCGATGTCTTCGAGGTATGCGGGCAAGTCGACCGGTTCCTTCGGAATCTTGACCTCCGGCTCGTCGATCCCTCCCTCGGCCGCCACCCGCCGGTACGTGTCGAGCGCGCGCAGCGCATCACGGCGCAGTTCGTTGCGCGCCTCGATCGCGTCGAGCCCGTCCCAGATCATGCGACCGACAAGGCCGAACACCGACACCACGAACGCGACGGCCAGCAACACCATCAACCGCCGCTCGCGCGGCGACATGTGCTCCCATCGATCTCTGAGTGCATCGAGCGCCACGACGTCTCCTTACATGCACGCCGACCGAATCGTGATCGAGAAGGCCTTGGTGCCGTTCGGGCCGGACGAAATGCTCGGCTTCGACACGTCCTCGAAACAGTCGATCGACTGGAGTGCCTTCTCGATCGCCGCGATCTGCTTGGTATCGGCCGCCGTCGCGGTGAGCGAGATTTGCCCCGGTCGGATGTCGATGTTCTTCACGTCGAGCGTGACCTCCTTCTTCGGCGGCAGCTTCGCGTTGATCTCGAGCAAGATGTCGTAGGCGGTCATCTTCGGCAGCGGCGACGCCGCCTTCTTCTTGGCCGGACCCACCTTCGCCAGCACCTCCTCGGCCGTCAACGGTTTGCCGATCGTCTGAGCGCTCTCGGCCGCGATGCGCTGTTCGAGCGCGTCCTCCGACGCGCGCAGTTCGTACAGCGCCGCATAAGCGTTCACGGCCGCAAATGCGATGACGACCAGCGCGATCGCGGCGAGATGCGCGACCTTTTGCCGCAAAAACGAGAAGTCCGCGCGGAATGCCAGCGGCCCCTGGCGCAGGTCGTACAGGACGCCTCCGGTCGCGGCGTCGAGCGCGATGCCCGCGGCGCAGGCCGCGACGTCGGCCGGCGCCTGCTGCGCAAGGTCCTGGCCGAGCAGCCCGGCGGCCTGGTCGGGCGACAGCCGCACCACCGGCAGCCCGACCTGCTCGGCCAGGTACGACGCGACGCCCCGCAGGCGCGACCCGCCGCCGACGAGCGCGATCGACGTCGCCTCGCCGCCCGTCTCGGCGCGGCACGCGCGCAACGTGCGCCGGATGTCGCGCGCCAGCGGCAACAGCTCGGCGGCGAGGACGTCGGCGACCCGCCGCCACGCGTCCGACGGCGGCGGCTCCGCCTCGGACGCCACGTACCCGTCGGCGTGCTTGGCCTTCTCCGCCTCGTCGTACGGAATGTTCCACGCCCGCGCAATCGCCTCCGTCAGATCGCGGCCGCCGCGCGACAGCGTCCGCGTGAACACCGTGCGGCCGCTCTTGACGACGGCGACGTCGGTGCGGTGGTGGCCGAGATCCACGATCGCGACCGCGTCGCCGCCGCCGAGCGTTCGCTCCGCCACGCGCGACAGTCCGGTCGGCGCCACAACGAGCCCGCGGGGCTCCTCGCCGCCGATCGTCATCCGATCGAGCAGCTCGCGCGCGCGGTCCTGCAGCATCGCACAGGCCAACACGCGCATCCCCGCGGCCGGCGGCGCGATCACCCCGGGCGGCGGCCGGTCGTGCGTCCCGCCGCCGACGAACGTCGGCTCGTCGTCGCCCGGCACCGCTGCCTCCGCCGGAGGTTCGGCCACGCCGAGATCGCGCGGCAGGCTGTCGAAGGCGTACACGATGTCGTCCAGGTCGAACGGCAACAGCCCCTCCAGCTCGCCGCCGACCGCCTTCTCCAGATCCGCCCGCTTGAGGTGGCGGAAGCCAAACTCGATGACGCGCGAACTCACGAGGTCGCCCGGCACGCCGACGTACACGGTGTCGGCCTCGGTCGCGATCTCGCGCAGCACCTCGTGGGCGACCGCGGCCGAACGGGCCAGCGCGTCGGCGCGATCTCCGACCGGCACCGCGCGCTCCATGAAGTCGACGACGTGCGCCTGTCCCCACCCGGCGGTGGCGACGGCGACCTTGACGCTGTACGCGCCCAAATCGACGGCGATGACTCTACCTGCCATACGTCATTCCTCTCGCCAGAACACCCACGCGCCCTTGCCCCCCATCCCCTCGCGGGCTTGCTGGCGTTGCACTTCCTTGTCCCACACGGCGACGATGCGCTTTTGGACCCGGCCGATGTGCGCCGTCGCCTCCACGCGATACGTCCGGCGCGGCCCGGACCGCGCGACCTGGTTGAGCTTCGACAGATCGAGCTCGACGCCCTCCGGAAACTGCACGCCGGCCAGCGCGGCGCCGCCAGACGCCGCCCCCGCCGCGTTCGGGTCCGAAAACAGCTCACCGAGCGCGCCGCCCGGATCCTTGACGAAATCGGCAAACGACTGCACCGAGTCGAACATCACGCCCAGATTGCGCGCCTGCGACACGTAGCGCGCCAGCGCCCACAGCTTCGCCGGGTCGCGCAGCACCGGATCGTCCGGGTTCTTGGCGGCGATGTAGATCAGCGCGGCGATGACGTTGACGTCCTGCAGTGCGCCGACGTTCTGTTTGCAACCGCCGTACACGGTGAACGCCGAGCCGAACAGCGTCCACATCCGCTCGTCCATCCCGCGCACCAGGCGCAGCTCGCCCACCGTGTCGATGTAGTTGTTCTTCGGCAGATAGCGGTCGCGCAGGTTCTCGTAGCCGTACTCTTCCGGCGTCCCCGGCGCCCCGAACCGCGCGTTGTCGCGGTCGACGTAGTCGATGATCGCCGCGACCTGCGTGGGCCGATCGCGCCGCCAGCCATCGGCGTCTTCCCGCTGGAAGATGTCGTCGAACGCCTCGGGAAAGAACATGGCTTCGAGCTGCGTCTGCAGCGCGCGGCGCGTCGCCTCCGAGCCGTTGGCGCAGTTGACGTTGACCTTGCCGTCGTCGGTCGTCACCTGCACGTCGAACTCGCCCTCCGGCAGGCCAAGCCCCTTGATCCCGCTGGTGTCGACCCCGCCGATGAACGCGCCGAGCGCGTCCACCTCCTCTTTGGAGCCGCCGAACGCGCCCATGAACAGCGGCAGGTAGTCGGCGAGCTGCACGTCCCCGATCATGTTGCGGTAGCGATCGAGGATGTCGGTCTGCACCTTGATGACGAGGACGGACAGGTTGATGCCGGACCGCGCCAGAAAGTGCGCCCGCATGTCGTCTTGCACGTTGCGCGCCGACTCGTACTCGACGTCCGCGTCGGTCGTGAACTCGGCGGTGACGACGCCCAGCAGCGCAAGCGCGCCCGCCACCGCGATGAGCGCGATGCCGCGCTCGCTGAACCGTCGATCGTGTGCCCGCGCGTCCATCGCCGTCAGTTCGCAAAAAATTGCAGGCGCTCCTGCATCATCAGCCGCGCCTGGGTGGTGTAGACGACCGGCTTGCCGTCGCGCCCCTTCACCGTGATCTTGATGCGCACCCGCGTCGGCAGGCGGCCGCGCTGGCCGTCGGCCGCGGTCGTGTCCCATTCGCGCCGCCATTCGTTTTCGCGCCAGTCCCAGTACTCGAACTCCACTTCCTCCACATCGCGCACGAGCAGGTCGACGTCGTGCGGGACCTGGTCCCAGCCCTCGTCGGAAAGCCGCCTCGATTCGCGCCGCAGCAGATTGGTCTGGTTGCGGTCGCGCGGGTCGGGCGCCAGGAAGTACGAGATCATCGTCTGCTCGGACTCGTGCGCGTTGGCCCACAGCACCTGGTGCGCGAACGACGAAAACCGCAAGAGCGCATCGCGCCGCCCCTTGCCGATGAACGCCGTCCGCGGCTCGAGCGCGTCGGTCGCCTCGTTCTGCGACAAGTAGGCCATCGACAGGTCCCGCACCATGCGCGCCATCGACACCCGCAGCTCGCGGTTGCGATCCGCGACACGCGCGACCATCTTCTTGTCGCCGGCGATCTGCGCCGTCACTGACCACGCGATGAACATCATCATGGCGACGATCCCCATCGCGATCAGCAGTTCCAGGACGGTGAACCCGCGCTGCGATCGCCCGGTCATCGCCTCAGCCCTCCCGCTCGCGGTACCGGGCTCGTCTGGCGGGTCGGCCCCGTCGTCGACGAGCCGGTCGACCCGTCACTGTCACTGCCACTGCCCGCCGGCACGCCGGCCATGGCTTCGTCGATCCCGCGCGAGTTGGTGAAGTAACAGACGACCTTCATCTCCTCGGTCGCCCGGCCCACCTTCCACGTCACCGTCAAGGTGACCCGCCGGATCGACCGCTCGAGGATGTTCGCAATCAGCTCGAACTGCGAGCCGATGAGGCCGGCTCCGGCGGACGACAGCAGCGACCCGCCCGCCGCCCCGGCGGCCGCCGTCCCCGGTTCGCCCGTGTCGCCATCGCTGCCGGCCGTCTGCAACTCGGCGATGCCCGGGAGCTCCACCTTCTCGATCGCCGCCTCCCAGCGAATATCCGACCAGCCCTCGTCGGAAAAATCGCCGTCGACGGTCTGATCCATCTCCTGAAAGCCGTCGTGGAGCAACTGCTCCTCGATGTCGTACATCTTGCCGCGCGCGAGGTCGGTCGCGACGCCGAGCATCTGCGCGCGCTGGGCCTGGCGCACGTTGGACGCGGCCGTCGCAATCGTGAGCGTCAAGCCGCCCGCAAGGATCGCGAGCGCGATCATCACTTCGAGCAGGGTGAATCCGGCCTGCCGGGGCCCCGTGCGCCCGCCCCGCGTCACCGCTCGCCCTCCGCGCGCTTGCCCTCGGCGTCGCGCATCATGTGGTCCTCGGGGTCGATCCAGTCGCCGTCGCGAAACTCCACGCGCCCGGTGAGGCCGTGCACGACGAGCGTGTAGAAGTCGGCGTCGGCGCCAGTGCCGTCGGCGACCTGCACGACCGCCTTCTCGGCGTGGCCGAGCGGGAAGAAATGGATGGACACCGTCCCCTCGCGCTCGACCGGCCCGTCGAGGTGCTGCACCCAGATGGCCTTGAACACGTCGTCGCGGGTGAGCCGCTGCGGCTTGCCGCGCGGATCGGGCACCTGCTTGCCGCCGCGCATGCGGGTCGGCGGCCCGCACTCACCCGCGCCGACCCGCGCGCCCGCCAGCGCGCGCGCCTTGTCCGCCGCCTGCTCGGGCGTCATCGCTTGCTGGACCTGCGGCACGAACTCGCCCGTCAACCCCGGCGGCTGCGCGTTCGGATCGCCCTGGAGGAACTCGAGCGCCCGCTGCACCCGCGCCTCGTCGACGTCGTCGCCGCCGCGCTGCTCGCGACGCTCGCGGTACAGTTTGACGTTGCCCTCGCACACCTCGATGCGGAACGTGCGCTCGTCGAGGTCGAACACGACGCGGTGGTGCTTGCCCGTGTATGCCGCCATGCCGTAGGCGCTCCGCAGCGCCTGCGCAATGCGCGTGATGTCGGCGCGCAGGTCGCTGTTGCGGACGCGGCGCACGCCCATCGACAACGTGACGGCGAGCGCCGATACCAACCCGAGCACCAACAACAGCTCGAGTACGGTGAAGCCGCCGCTATGTCGCGTTCGTGCGCGCACCACCCGTCACTTGACCGGCGACTCCCAGGACTTGATGTCGTCGTCGGTGCCCTGCTTGCCGTCCTTGCCGACCGACACGATGCCGAACCCCTCCGTCTCGGGGGGCGCCGACTCGCCGCACAACATGATGAACTCGCGGCCCCACGGATCCTTCGTGTCCGATTTGTTCGTCATGTACTTGACGAGTTCGCTGATGTTGCTCGGGCACGCGTCCTGATGGTCGAGCGACCACCGCGCATACGCCGACGCAAACTGCACGGCCATGGTGTGCGCATTTCGCCGCTTCGCCTCCTCGCCGGCTTTGAACAGCTTCGGCCCGACCAACACGCCCATGATGAGCGCGATGATCGCGAGCACGATGAGTACTTCCATGATGGTGAAACCCGCCTGACCGCGTGTGGTTTCCCGCGCAATCGTGTCGTTCCGGTTCGTCTCCATTGCGTCTACCCCATGCTGAATTGGCTCATGTCCATGATGGGCATGAGAATCGAGAACACCACGAAGCCCACCGCGAGCCCCATGACGACGAGCATCATCGGCTCGAGCGTGCTCGTGAGCTTGGACAGTTTCTGCTCGACTTCGCGATCGAACGTGTCGGCGACGCGGTACAGCATGTTCTCCAGCTGTCCGGCCCGCTCGCCGACCGCGATCATGTGGGTCATCATCGGCGGGAATTCGCCGCTCTTGCGCAGCGTGACCGCGACCGACTCGCCCTGGGAGATGGCCTCGCGCGCGCCGGCGATCACGTCCATCAATACGACGTTGCCGAGCGTGTCCTTCGAGATGTCCAGCGCGCGCAGCATCGGCACCCCGGCCGACAGCATCGTGCCGAGCGTGCGGGCAAATCGCGCGACCGCCACCTGGCGGACGAGCGGGCCGAACAGCGGAACCTTGAGCAAGAACCGGTGCCACACCGGCTTGCCCTCGTCGCTGCGCGTCCACCGCACGAACAGCCACACCGCCGCGATCAGCGCCGGCGCCCACAGCCACCAGTACGCGCCGATCACGTGGCTCGTGAAGATCAGAAGCTCGGTGTTCCACGGCAGCGCCTGGTCGCGCTGCGCGAAGATCTCGGTGATGTTCGGGATCACCGCGACCATCAGGATGGTCATGATCCCGGCGCCCATCAGCATCATGATGATGGGATAGATCATCGCGCCCTGGATCTTCGACCGCAGCTCCTGGCCGGCCTCGAGGAAGTCCGCGAGCCGGGTGAGCACGGTGTCCAGGTTGCCGGACATCTCGCCCGCCCGCGTCATCGAGCAGTACAGGTCGTCGAACAGCCTCGGATGCTTCGCCAGCGCGTCGGCGAGCGCGGAGCCCTCGTTGACCGCCGTCTTGACCTCTCCGATCGCCGCCTTGAGCTTGACGTTGTCGACCTGCTCGAACACCGCGCCGAGCGTCTCGGCCAGCGGAATGCCGGCCTTGAGCAGCGTCGCGATCTGGCGCGTGACGGCGGCGATCTCCGCGCGACTGACGCGGCCGAACACATCGGCGAAATTCACCTCCCGGCGCAGACCTGCGCCGGCGGACGCGGCCTTCTTGCCCTTCGACTCGACGACGTCCGTGACCACGACGCCGTCTTTGCGCAGCAGCGCGCGCAGCGCCTTCGGGGAGTCCGCCTCGCGAACGCCCGCGACCGACTTGCCGTCGGCCCCGATCCCCTTGTACGCGAACAGCGGCATCAGCTCTCGCTCTCGGCCGTCACCATCAACACTTCCTCGGGCGTCGTCATCCCGAGCATCACCTTGCGCGCGCCGTCCATGCGCAGCGTGACCATGCCGGCGTCGATGCCCGCCTTGCGGATCGCGCCCGCGTCCGCCTTCTGCAGCGTGAGCGTGCGCACGGCGTCGTTGACCATGAGCAGCTCGTAGATCCCGGTGCGCCCGGCGTAGCCGACGCCGAGGCACTCCTTGCAGCCGACCGCGCGGTACACCGTCCCGGGCGCGAGCGGCCGCATCCCCTTGACCTCCGGCAACTCGTAACCGCCGGCGTAGAAGCGATCCGGATCGAGTCCGAGTTCGCGCACCACCTCGGGCGACGGCCGCACGACCTCCGCGCACGCGTAACACGGCGTGCGCACGAGCCGCTGTGCCAACAGGCCGACGAGCGACGACGCCACCAAGAACGGCTCGATGCCCATGTCGATGAGGCGAGTGACCGCACCCGCGGCGTCGTTGGTGTGCACCGTTGAAAACACGAAGTGACCGGTAAGGGACGCGGTAATCGCGATCTCCGCCGTCTCGCGATCGCGGATTTCGCCGACCATGATCACGTCCGGGTCGTGCCGCAAAAACGATCGCATGCCGCTGGCGAACGTGAGGTCGATCTTCGGGTTCACCTGCGTCTGCGAGATCCCCTCGAGCTGATACTCGACCGGATCTTCGATCGTGAGGATGTTCTTGTCGGGCGAGTTGATCTCGGTGAGACAGGCGTACAGCGTCGTCGTCTTCCCCGAGCCGGTGGGGCCGGTCACGAGCAGAATTCCGTGTGGCCGCACGATGATCGACCGCAGCTGGCGCAGCGTGTCCGACGCCATTCCGATCTCTTCGAGGCCCAGCAACACGGAGCTGCGGTCGAGCAGACGGATCGTCACGCGTTCGCCGCCCGCCGTCGGCGCGGTGGCGACGCGCATGTCCACGTCCTTGCCGGCGATCTTGCGCCGGATGCGGCCGTCCTGCGGCAGCCGCTTTTCGGCGATGTCGAGGCCCGCCATGATCTTGATGCGGGCGACGATCGACGGCAGGTACTGGCGGTTCGCGTGCTTGACCTCGCGCAACCGTCCGTCGATGCGAAAGCGGACCGTGACCTCCTTTTCGCCGGGTTCGATATGGATGTCCGACGCGCGCTCCTTGACCGCCTGGAACATCAGCGAATTGACCCAGCGAATGATGGGCGCCTCGTCGGTGAGATCGAGGATGTCGATCAGCTCCTCGGCGTCCGCGTACTCGTCCTCCTCGGTCTTCTCCGACAGCTCCGCGCCCTCGCGCAACTTGGAGTAGACTTTGTTGATCGTATCGATGATGTGTCCCGCCGGGGCGACGACCGCCTCGGTCGGCGCATCGACGAGAACGCGCAGATCGTCGAGCGCGTGCACGTTCATCGGGTCGGCCATCGCGACGTAGACCCGACCGACGTCGTCCCGCATGTACGGCAGCACGCAATACTGCTTCGCAAAGTGGATCGGCACGCCCTCGATGAGCGATCCGTCGAAGTCGTCCGGATCGGGCAGCC
>RFGE01000277.1 GCA_003696105.1 Deltaproteobacteria bacterium
CACCTCGAACAGGCCGTCGGTCTTGATGCCGACCTGGATCGGCACCGGGCGCAGCCGCTCGCGATCGACGTCGACGAACACGATCCGCCGCGGCCCGGAGTAGATGACGGCCGCCTCGGGGACGACCAGGCGCTCGCCGATGTGTCGCTCCACCGTGACGTCCGCGTACATGTCGGGGCGAAGGAGGAGCCCGTCGTTCGGTAGCTCGATGCGGACGCGCGCGGTGCGCGTGGCGCGGTCGAGGTAGGGATAGACGTAGGCGATCGTGCCCTCGAACGTGCGGCCGGGCAGGTGCGTGAGCGTCACGAGCGCGCGCTGGCCGACCGAGACGAACGGGATGTCCTGCTCGTAGATGTCGGCCTCGACCCACACGCGGTCGAGCGCCGCAATGCGGTAGACGCGCTGGCCCGGCTGGACGGCGGCGCCTTCGACGACCGCCTTGTCGACGACGTAGCCGCTGGCGGGCGACCGAATCGGAACCTGCTCGAGCGGCTCGCCGGCCGCGGCGATGGCGTCGATCTGGTCGTCGGTGAGGTCCCACAGGCGCAGGCGGCGCCGCGCGGCGCGTTCGAGCGCCGCGGCGCGGTCGGCGGCCGCGCCGCCGTTGGCGGCCGCGCGCGCGGCCACGGCGAGCAGCAGATCCTGCTGTGCGCTGTACAGCTCGGGGCTGTAGATCGTAAACAGCACCTGGCCGCGGCGAACGCGCTGTCCGGTCGTGTTGACCATCAGCCGCTCGATCCAGCCGCCGACCTTGAGCGTGACGTCGCTCAACCGGCGTTCGTCGTAGGTGACTCGGCCGACCGCGCGAACCTTGACGGTCAGATCGCGGCGCTCGACGAGCCCCGTGCGCAGGCCGATGAGCTGCCTCCTGCGGTGGTCGATGCGAAGCACGCCGGTGCGCAGCTCCTCGTGGGTCACCGGGATCAGGTCCATGCCGCACACCGGGCACTTGCCCGGCTTGCGGCTCTCGACCCACGTGTCCATCGGGCACGTGTAGTAGGCGACGTCGTCGTCGCCGGCGGCCGCGGCGTGGGCGTGTCGGCCGCCTTCGTCTGCCCGCACCTCGGCGCCGCAGGTCGACATCTTCTGCCCCTGGTAGGGGTTTTCGATCGAGGTGTCCGGCTGGAGCCACCGGTTGTAGTAGTCCGTGGCCATCGAACACTCGTACAGGTGCAAGCCGTCGCGCACGGCTGGATCGGCCGACACCGCCGCGACCAGGTGTTCGCTCACCGCGGCGAATTGGGCGCGAGCGGCGGCCAGGTCGCCCGCGCGAGCCAGCGCGTCCGCGGCGGCCGCCGCGTCGCGCAGGTGCGCGCGCAGACCGTCGGGCGCGTCGCCGGCGGCCGCTTCGGCCGCGCGGAGAGCCGCCGCGGCGCGGGCGGCGGCGCTCGCGACACCGTCCGTCGTGTCGTGGGCGAGCGCCGAGCGGACCGCCTCGTAGGCGGCGAGCGCCTCGCGCAAGCTCGCCCGTGCGGCGTCGCCGTAGCGGTGGGCGGGCATCGCCCGGCCGCTGCCCGGCGCGCCGCCGGAAGCGCCGCCGTGGTGGACCTCGACGAGTCCCGGCGTGCCGACGGTGAGGGTGAACTCGGCCTGGGCCGTGCCGGCCGGCGTATGCGCGGCGACGTCGACCGTCCACGTGCCGCCCATCGCCAGGTCGAAGTCGGCGCGGTACGTGCCGCCGCCCTGCTCGACGACCCGACCCTCGCTGCGCATCTCCGGCATGGAGCCCATCGCCGGCATCCACACGGACGCGGTCACGTGCGCGCCGGTCACGGGGTTGCCCGATGCGTCGCGCACGCGGATCACGAGCGCGTTTCTGCCCTGGCGGGGCGGATCCGGGCGGACGCTGACGTCGAGCGCGACGGCGCCGGTGTCGACGGTCACCGGTGGCGACGACGAGTCGCCGACCGGTTGGCCGGTGAACCAGGCGCGCAGCTCGGCGCGAAACAGGACGGCCGCGGTCGTGGCCGCGACCGCGAGGAGGATTGGGACCGCGCGCTGGCGCAGCGCCGTGCGAAGGGGGGTGGTCATGGTTGTCCTCCTGCCGCGAGGTCCCCGAGGGCCCACGCGAGGTGTGCGCGCCACCGGTAGGCGGCGGCGATCGCTTCGTGGTAGCGCAGCGCGACGGTTCGCAGTTCGCGCTCCGCGCGGATGACTTCGACGTATTCGGTGCGGTTGGCGTCGAGTCCCTGGCGGATGGCGTCGACGCGGCCGCGCGCGGCGGGCAGCGCCCGGTCGCGGTACAGCGCGGCGCTGTCGTCCGCCTCCTGGGCGCGGGCGAGCGCGGTCTGCACCTGCTCGCGGACGGAATCGGCGAACCGTTCGCGTTCGGCGTCGGTGCGCGCGACGCGCGCCCGGGCGACTTCGACGCGCGCCGCGCGCCGCGCGCGCTGCAGGGGAAGGTCGACCGCGAGCCCCACCATGATCTGGTGCTCGAGCATCGGCCACATCCGGTTGTACTTGGCGATGACCCGCACGTCCGGGTAGTCGTCGCGACGCGCCAGCGCGACCGACGCCGCCGCGGCGTCGCGCTCGTGGGCGAGCGCGCGCAGCTCCGGGCGCCGGGCCAGCGCCCGCGCGACGAGCGACTCCGGCGCCGCGTCGATCGGCGGCGGCGGCGGCAGTTCGGCGGGCGGCGGCGGCAGGGGCGCGTCCGGCCGGCGGTGCAACAGCGCGTTGATCTGCGCGACCGTCACGCGGCGGGTGGCCTCGAGCGACGCGCGGGCCGTGCGCAGCTCCGCCAGGTCGACGTCGAGCTTGAGCGCATCCTCGCGCCACGCGCGGCCGGCCTCCAGCCGGGCGGTGATCGCGGCGCGGTCAGCTCCCAGCAGGGCGATGTGGTCGGCGTTGATGTCCAGCGCGCGGTCGACGAGGTACAGCTGGTAGTACAGGTCGGTCGCCATCAGCGCGAGGCGCTGTCGCACCGCCTCGTAGTCATCGCGGCGCGCTTCCGCTTCCGCGGCGACGACCGCGCCGCGCAGTTGGCGCTTGCCGAACCAGGGCAGCGGCTGGCTGATCTCGGCCGACACGCCGATCTGGACGTCGGTGGACGCGAAGCTCAGTGGCGCGGTGGACACGACGAGCCGCGGGTCGTCGAACGACGTGGCGTCGTCGAACCGCGCGAGCGCGGCGCGCCACGCCTGGCGCGCCGCTTCGATGGACGGGTTGCGGGCGAGGGCGGCGCGGGCGAGCGCGTCGGGCGCCAGCTCGCCGACGCCGTCGAACAGCGCCTCGCCGTCGTCGACCGGGACGGCGGCGGACGGCGTGTCGTCGAACGCCGCCAGGGACTGTCGGTATGGAGTCGATGGGACGCCGCACGCCGCGGTCAAGGCGGCGGCGGCGAATGCGCGTTTCCACATGGTTCGCTCCGTGGCTCGACCTGCGAGCCGGTGAGGCGGGCGAGTGCCCGCGAAGTCCGCGCGCGCGGCGGCGACACGGGCCGGGGGCGCCCGGCGCGCTGCGCGCCGCGCACGGGCCGTGGGGCGCGGCGGCGCGCGGCCCATCGGGCGGGCACACGCCGGCGCACTCCGGGGCGGACGCGCCACGGGCCGGCGTGCGCGCGGTGTGCGGCCGGCCGGGCGTCCGCGGTGCGATCAGCGGAGCAGGGCCGCGTGGAGCGAAAGCAACGTGGTCGCCGGCGGCGCGCGGGCCCGCGACGGCCGG
>RFGE01000278.1 GCA_003696105.1 Deltaproteobacteria bacterium
ATGGCCATGAAGAAGCGCGAGGAGGAGATCGCGCAGGAGGAGCTCGAGTCCGGCGAGCTGAACCTCGTCCCCTACCTCGACATCGCGACCAACATCCTGCTGTTCCTGCTCGCGTCGCTGTCGTCCGGGATCCTGTTCGGCCACATCAACACGTCGCTGCCGGAGCACGCGCCGTCGAACGCGGTCGGCGCGGCCGATCCGGCCAAGCCGCCCAACGAACAGCCGCTCCAGCTCGTCATCTCCATCACCGACGAAAAGCTGCTCGTGTGGTCGGTGAGCGGACTCGAGGGAACACTGCAGCAGCCCAAGCTCGTGCTGCCGCACAACCCGCCGGGCTCGGAGCAGCCCTACGATCTGGCCAAGCTCAACGCGACCCTCAAGGAGATCGTCAAGCGCCGTTGGCCCGACCCCAAGGCGCGCGATCCGTCCACCGAGGCGGTCATCATCCAGGCCGACCCGAAGACGCCCTACGAAACCGTCATCGCGGTGATGGACTACGCGCGCGAGGTCGTCACGGACGACGAAAACGATCCCGACCGCGGCCTGCGCCTGTTTCCCAAGGTTCACTTCTCGACGGGGTTCCAATAGATGTCGATCTCGGTCCGCGAAGCGCGTGCGATCGTCCGCAAGGCCGTCAAGCGGGTTCCGGAGGGTGAGGAGATCACCCACCTGAACATCATGCCGATGCTCGACATCATGACGATCCTGCTGGTCTTCATGATCAAGCAGGCGTCGGTCGGCGCGACGGACATCATGCCGCCGGACGTGGTGCCGCCGCGGTCCACGACGCGGCAGCCGATTCCGGAGGAAGGCACGCCCGTGTTCATCGGAACCAAAGCGATCCTCGTCGACGGCGTGCCGATCGTCGCGGTCACCAACGGGGACGTCGACCCGTCGGAGCGGGCCGAGGGCGCCCTCGGGCTCGAGATCACCAAGCTCACCAACACGCTGGCGATGCACCGCAAGGCCTACGCCAGCACCGAGGGCAAGGGCCCCGATTCGCTCACGATCATCGCCGACAAGAGCACGCCCTACCGCCTGCTGATGTCGGTGATGTACTCGAGCAAGCGCGCGTGCGAGGACGCCGGCGACTGCTACAAGGAGTACCGGCTGATCGTCTCGCGCGGCGACGCGGCGTTCTGACCCGGCGTTCGGCCGCAGCGGCGTCGGGCGCCGTCCCCGAGCGGGGTCCGCGTTCCCGCTTGACGGTCCGACGCGGCCGCGCTCTGCTGATCGAGCGCCATGGCGCTGGCGGACAAATACCGGCTCGGGGAGCGCATCGGCGGCGGCGGCATGGCCGAGGTGTTCGCCGCCACGCTGTCGGGGGCCGAAGGATTCGCGCGCCGCGTCGCGATCAAGCGCGTGCTCCCGACCTGGTCCGCCGACCCGGCGTTCGCGGACATGTTCGTCAACGAGGCGCGCATCGCGAGCCTGTTGCAGCACCCGAACGTCGTGAGCGTGCTCGACTTCGACCGCGACGCCGACGGGCGGCTGTTTCTCGTGATGGAGTTCATCGACGGGGTCGACCTTCGCCAGTTGATCCACACCGGCGCCCTGCCCCCGCCGATCGCCGCCCACGTCACGGCCGAGATGCTCCGCGCGCTCGACTACGCGCACACGCTCGAGCACGGCGGCCGGCCGCTCGGCATCGTCCACCGCGACGTGTCACCGCACAACGTACTGCTGTCGTGGAGCGGCGGCGTCAAGCTGTCGGACTTCGGCATCGCGAAGGCGTTTGCCGCCACCGGCGCGAGCGCCACCGGCTCGGTCAAGGGCAAGGCGGCGTACATGAGTCCGGAGCAGGCGCACGGCCGGCGGCTCGACGGGCGCGCGGACCTGTTCGCGGTCGGTGTCGTGCTGCACGAGATGCTCACGGGCCGGCGCCTGTTCGCCGGCGCGACCGAGGCCGAATCGCTCGCCCGCATGCTGGCGATGCCGATCCCGAACCCGCGCGAGTGGAGCCCGAGCGCCCCCGACGACCTCGCCGCCGTGGCGTTGCAACTCCTGGCGCGCGATCCGGCGGATCGGTTCGCCAGCGCGGCCGCTGCGCTCGAAGCCGTGCTGTCGTGCGAATGCGTCACGCCGCGCGGCGCGACGGCGCTCGCGGCGCTGCTGCGCGAGCGGTTCCCCGACCGCGCGCCCGCCCGGCCGCGCAGCGCCGCCGCCCCCGTGGAAGCGTGGGCAGCCGGCTCGGGACCGGCGGAGCTGCCTGACGGTGCGACGACGCCGCTTTTGCCCGCGAGCGACGCGCCGACGCGCACCACCGCGGCCGATCCGACGCCGCGACCGCCCGCCGTCGCCGCGGGGACGCCCGCGGCCGGCGACCCGGTCGTCACGCCGGTGCCGCTACCGGTCCGGTCCTCGCTGTGGCGGCGGGCCGCGGCGGCGATCGCGATCGCCGTGGTGGCCGCGGTGGCCGCATACGCGGGCGCCCGCGCGCTCGGCGGGCGCGGTGCCGGCCGTGCAGGCGACCGCCCCGCCGCGACCGGCGCAGAGGTCGCGCCGGCTGCTGCCGCCGACGCCG